>NCGI01000346.1 GCA_002256925.1 Polaromonas sp. 28-63-22 | reverse complement strand
GCCGACACCACGGGCACGGCCGAATAACGCAGCTTGAGCATCACGTTTTGCAGTTCGGCCTCGGCTCCTTCGATGGCCTTCGCGCCGCCCATCATGAAGGCGGGCAACATGGCCTGCAGATCCGCACCGGCCGAAAACATCTCGTCGTTGGACCAGATCACCAGGCCCTTGTAACTTTTTTCGGCCAGGTCCACGCCCATCGCCAGGCCCTCGGCCACGTCGGGGCTGATGGCATGCATCTTGGTCTTGATGCTGGCGATCAGCACGTCGCCGTCGCTCCCCGGCAGCGTCCAGAGGCGGATCGCATCGTCTTCGTGCACCGTGGTGCCGGCCGTGTCAAATGCCGGGGCGTTCGAGCCCAGCACGTTCTCGGGGAAATGCTGGCGCGCGTACACCGGCAGATCGCGGCGGGGGATGAATTTTCTGGCCGATGCACTCCATGAACCTTCGGCCGTGTGCACACCACCCGCGTCGGCAACCGGCCCGCTGAACACCCAATCGGGCAGCGGCGCGCTGGAAATCGCCTTGCCCGTCTCGATATCTTCCTTGATCCAGTTCGCCACCTGCAGCCAGCCGGCCTGCTGCCACAGCTCGAACGGCCCCTGCTTCGCGCCAAAACCCCAGCGCATCGCGAAGTCGATGTCGCGTGCGGACTCGGCGATGGTGGCCAGATGCACGGCGGCATAGTGAAACTGATCCCGCAAAATCGCCCACAGGAAGCGAGCTTCGGCACCCTCGGCTTCGCGCAGCAGCTTCAGCCGCTCACCCGCCGGCTTTTTGAGCATACGGCCCACCACGTCATTGGACTTCGCGCCGCCGGCGACGTATTCCATGCTTTCGCGGTCGAGCCGCAGGATGTCGCGGCCTACCTTCTTGTAAAAGCCGGCGCCGGTTTTCTGGCCCAGGCTTTTTGATTCGAGGAGCCTTGCGAGCACGGGCGGCGTGCCGTAAAGGTCCGAGAAGGGATCGGGGGTCTTGCCCTCGCCGAGGTTGTCCTGCAGCGTCCGGATGACATGCGCCATCGTGTCCAGGCCCACCACGTCGGCGGTGCGGAAAGTACCTGAACTGGCACGGCCTAGTTTTTTGCCGGTCAGGTCATCGACCACGTCGTACGTCAGGCCGAACGCCTCGGTCTGCCTGATGATGGCCAGCATGCCGGCAATACCGACGCGGTTGGCGATGAAGTTCGGCGTGTCGTGGGCGCGGATCACACCCTTGCCCAGTGCGCTGGTCACGAAGGCTTCCAGATCGTCGAGCACTTTCGGCTCGGTGGTCGGCGTGTTGATCAACTCCACCAGCGTCATGTAGCGCGGCGGGTTGAAAAAGTGAATGCCGCAAAAGCGCGGCTTGATCGATGCGGGCAGCGCTTCGCTCAATTGGGTGATCGACAGGCCGGAGGTGTTGCTGGCCACAATCGCGCCTTCGGCAATGAAAGGCGCGATCTTGTGGTACAGGTCGGTCTTCCAGTCCATGCGCTCGGCAATCGCCTCGATGATCAGGTCGCATTCCTTCAGAACATCCATGTGCTCCTCGTAGTTCGCCGCCTGAATCAGCGACACGTCTTCGATCACACCCAACGGTGCCGGCTTGAGCTTTTTGAGGCCCTCGATCGCCTTGAGAACGATGCTACTCTTCGGCCCCTCTTTGGCAGGCAAGTCAAACAGCACCACCGGCACCTTGACGTTCACCAGATGCGCGGCAATCTGCGCACCCATCACCCCAGCGCCGAGCACGGCGACTTTCTTCACTTGAAAACGGGACATCTTGTTTCGTTCCTTATCGATTGCTTATATTGTTTCTATGCGCCGTGTGCGTCTTTGTCTTCAGGCCAGTGACAGCGTGGAACCGGCTTTGCCGGGCCACAGATGTCGCCCCTGCAAGGGGGGATGCGGCTACACGAAGTGAGCCGCAGGCGGGGTGTACCTTAATAAGACTCGCGTCAATTGACGCGAGTCCAGGT
>NCGI01000345.1 GCA_002256925.1 Polaromonas sp. 28-63-22 | reverse complement strand
GCGCATGCGCCGCTGTTCGTCGGTCATGAGGCGCTGCTGCCGACGCACCGTGGCTGGGACCCGGGCGCGCTGGAACTCGCGCAGCAGATGGCCGACGCGCTGCACGCGCCGCTGTTTGCCTCGACCACCACCCGTTTGCTGATTGACCTGAACCGTTCCATCGGCCACCGGCAACTGCATTCGGAAGCCACGCGCGGCCTGCCGCCGGCAGCGCGGCAGGCCATCGTGGCGCAGTATTACCAGCCGCACCGCGAGGCGGTGGAAGCTGAGGTGGCGCGGTGCATTGCGGCCGGTCAGCGCGTGGTGCATATCGCCTCGCACAGCTTCACGTCCGAACTCGGCGGCGTCGTGCGCCAGGCCGATGTGGCCTGGCTCTACAACGCGCAGCGCCCCGGTGAAAGCCACTTCGCGGCGGCCTGGCTGGCGGCCCTGAAGCGGCTGCGCCCCGAGCTGAAACTGCGCCGCAACTACCCGTACAACGGCAAGGGCGACGGCCTGACCGCGCTGCTGCGCACGCGCCATGCCGATTCGCAGTACGTCGGCATTGAACTGGAAGTCAACCAGCGCTTTGTGATGGCGGGCGGCGCGGCGTGGGCCACGCTGCGCGCCGACATCACGCAGGCGCTGGCGGCTTGCTGACGCGCGGCTGATCGGGAACTGACGTCAGGCCTCGCTGTCCAGGTGGCCCATCTGGTAGGCGTCGTAGCGCGTGCCCGCCACGGCCTCGGCCGGCAGCGCAGCCTCGATGCGCTGCAGATCGTCGGCGCCCAGCGCCACCTGCAGCGCGCCCAGCGATTCGTCGAGCTGGCTGCGCGTGCGCGAGCCGACGAGTGCCACCATGTCCACACCCCGGCTGCGGCCCTGCGCCAGCACCCAGGCAATCGCGACCTGCGAGGCCGTGGCGTTCAGGCCGCTGGCGATCTGCTGCAGCACGCCCGCGAGCTTCTGGTTTCTGGCCAGGTTGTCGCCGCTAAAGCGTGGCAGGTGCTGGCGCAGGTCGGTCGGCCCGGTGGGCCGGGAGCCGGCCAGCAGACCACGCGAGAGCACGCCGTAGGCCGTCACGCCGATGCCGAGCGCCTGAAGCACCGGAAAAATACCGGCTTCCGGCCCGCGGCTGATCAGCGAATACTCGATCTGCAGGTCGGCAATCGGGTGCACCGCCTGCGCCCGTTTGATCGTTTCCACGCCGACCTCGCTCAGGCCGATATGGCGCACATAGCCGGCCTTGACCAGGTCGGCGATGGCGCCGATGGTGTCTTCGATGGGCACCGACGGGTCGAGGCGGGCCATGCGGTAAATGTCCACATGGTCGGTGCCCAGGCGCTGCAGCGTGTAGGCGAGGAAGTTCCTGACCGACGCGGGCCGGCCATCGGCCCCGGCCCAGCCGCCGGCCGGGTCGCGCAGCGCGCCGAACTTGACCGACAGCAGCGCCTGGTCGCGGCGGCCCTGGAGCGCCTTGCCGATCAGCGTTTCGTTGTGCCCCATGCCGTAAAAATCGCCGGTGTCGATCAGGTTGATGCCGGCGTCGAGCGCGGCGTGAATCGTGGCGATGGATTCGGCCTCGCTGGAGGCGCCATACATGCCCGACATGCCCATGCAGCCCAGGCCAAGGCGGGAAACCGTTGGCGGGCCGCCGGAGCCTAGCCGGGTGGTGGCCACGCGGGCCGGTGGGTGGGTTGCGGTGATCATGCGGAGTCCTTGGTCAAAGTGGGTTGAAGGAAGGTGGGATCCACTCTATTACCGGATTAATAAAGAATAAACTGGCTAAATTCAAATTAACTGTTCTTAATTTCGCGCCTAGTTGACGTGCGGCCCTGCCTTCCGCCGCCACCGCATGCGACCTCCCCCAACCCGCATCAGCCCAGGCTGGACCCGACCATGACCGTTGACCGCTACCGCGCAATGGAAGTCTTCAACCGCGTGGTGGAGCTGGGCAGCTTCACGCGCGCGGCGGCGGCGCTGCAT
>NCGI01000344.1 GCA_002256925.1 Polaromonas sp. 28-63-22 | reverse complement strand
CTGGCGGGCCAGGGCCTCAACCTGGGGCTGGCCGACGCCGCCAGCCTCGCCTCCGTCATCGCCGGGCGCGAATACTGGCGTTCACTGGGCGACGAAAGACTGTTGCGACGCTACGAACGCTCGCGCAAGGCCGACGTGGCGGCGATTGACGCCGTGACCGACGGTCTGCACGGACTCTTTGCACGGACCGACGCACCGTGGCAGACGCTACGCAATTGGGGCATGAACAGCGTTTCACGAAGCGGCCCCCTGAAAAACTGGCTGACGCGGCAAGCTGCCGGGTTATGAGCCTCCATTCCCACTCACCATGAACAAACTTCCAGGAAGCAGCATGAAATTACTTCAACAGATCGTTTTAGCCGGCATGCTGGTGTGCAGCCTGGGCACCGCCATGGCGCAGGAGGCGGTGATTCGCAAGAACCTCGCCGAGCGTCTGCCCAACCTGCCGAAGATCGACGAAGTGAGCAAAACGCCGATGAACGGCCTGTACGAACTGCGGCTGAACGACAGCGAGATTTTCTACACCGATGCAGAAGGCAATTTTCTGATCCAGGGCCATCTGATCGATACCAAAGCCAGGCGCAACCTCACCGAAGAGCGGGTTGACAAACTCAGCGCAATTGATTTTGCCGCGCTACCGCTCAAGGATGCCTTCACCGTGGTGCGCGGCAACGGCAAGCGCAAGATGGCCGTTTTCGAAGACCCCAACTGCGGCTATTGCAAGCGCTTCGAGAAGGACCTGCAAAAGGTCTCGGATGTGACGGTCTATATGTTTTTGTACCCCATCCTGAGTCCGGACTCGATCGAGAAGTCCAAAAACATCTGGTGCACCAAAGACAAGGCCAAAGCCTGGCAGGACATGATGGTGCGCGACCAGCCGGCACCGAAGGCGACCTGCGACACGACGGCCATCGAGCGCAACGTCGCGTTCGGCAAGAAGCACAAGATTACGGGCACCCCGACGGTCTTTTTTGTCGATGGCTCGCGCGTGCCGGGCGCCATCGGTGCGCCGCAGGTCGAAAAGCTTCTGGCCGAGGCCAAACCCGAGGCGAAGTGATCGCGGCGCCGGCGTGACCGGGCCAGCGCTGCCGGCCGCCCTTTATGCGTCACCCGTGCGTCATTTGTGCATCATTTATGCCTGCAGCCCCGGCAGAATATGCGCAAGCAGCTATCAAAACCATAGCGACTCAAGCACTTCGACTGGCAACCGGAACCCGCAAACCCGCCAGGGCCGGCGGCCTGATCGCCACGCGGCAGCGTCCCTGTCAGCGCCTGGCTTTGGCCGATTGACCGATTTGCGGTAAAAACAAAGCCGTTCCACAGCCCGTCCCCGATCCTGCGCGTGCGTTCGCAGGCCATACTCAACCGCATGAACGTTCAGCTCGAAAAAACCATTCTCTGGCTTGGCTACGGCGGCCTGGTTCCATTCGTGGGGCTGGCGCTGCTGATCTGGCTGGTCCCCGGCCGACAGGAAGCCGCCATGGCGCTTGGCCTGGTAGCTTACGGCGCGCTGATTGCTTCTTTTTTGGGCGGCGTGCATTGGGGCACGGGCTTTTTGATGGGCGAGGCCGCGCCGCGCATGCAGTTTGTCTGGGGCGTGGTGCCGTCGCTGGGCGGCTGGCTGGCCATGTTGCTGCCGGCGCGCATGGGGCTGGTGGTGCTCATCATGGTTTTGCTGGGCTGCTACGCGGTCGATCGCATGACCTACCCTGCCGTCGGCCTGGGGCGCTGGCTGCCGATGCGGCTGCAACTCACCACGGTGGCGGTGCTCAGTTGCGCGCTGGCCGCGCTGCGGGTCTGGACCCAGTGATCGGGCCGGCGGTGGCTCTGGGGTATTCTTTTGCACCTGCTGCCCCGACCTGCCCATGACTGAAAAATCGTCCGCTCCCGCCCTTTCCACCGATCCGATTCACTACCGCGTGGACATCGACGCGCCGAACACCCACCGGTTTCGCGTCACGCTGAC
>NCGI01000053.1 GCA_002256925.1 Polaromonas sp. 28-63-22 | reverse complement strand
TTGCGCAGAATGTCCACAGCTTCGAACTTGGTTTTGTCCTTGAGCCAGTCTTCGATCGTGGCGAAGATGTCGGTGATGTGCGGCTGGCGCGCCTTGGGCGTGGTGTAGGCCGGGTCGGTCTTCCACTCGGGTTTGCCCAGTGCGTCGCAGATAGGCGCCCAGGCATGACCCTGAACGGTGAAGTAGATGTAGGCGTTGGGGTCGGTTTCCCAGCCCTTGCACTTCAAGATCCAGCCCGGTTGACCGCCACCACCGGCATTGCCGCCACGGGGAACCACGTCCGAGAAAGTCTCGTGCGGGTACTGGGGATATTCTTCCAGGTAGCCCAGCTTGTCCAGGCGCAACTGGTCGCGCATCTTGACGCGGCACAGGTTCAGCACGGCGTCCTGCATGGCCACAGCCACCTTTTGGCCCTTGCCGGTCTGCTGGCGGCCGATGTAGGCCGTCAGGATGCCGATGGCCAGGTGCATGCCGGTGTTGCTGTCGCCCAGGGCAGCAGCCGAAATCATGGGACCGGATTGCTCGCCTTTCCACCAGCCGGTGGTGGAGGCTGCGCCGCCGGCGCATTGAGCCACATTTTCATAGACCTTGAGGTCTTCGTAGTGGTGGCCGTCGCTGAAACCCTTGACCGAAGCCAGAATCAGCTTGGGGTTGAGTTCCTGGATGCGCTCCCACGAAAAGCCCATGCGGTCAAGTGCACCGGGTCCAAAATTTTCGACCAGCACGTCGCTCTCTTTGATGAGTTTTTCCAGAATGGCCTTGCCTTCTGGCTTTTTCGTGTCAAGCGACAGGGAGCGCTTATTGCTGTTGAGCATGGTGAAATAAAGCGCGTCGACATTGGGGATGTCGCGCAACTGGCTTCGCGTCACGTCGCCGGCACCGGGCCGCTCGACCTTGATCACATCAGCGCCGAACCAGGCCAGCATCTGCGTGCATGCAGGACCGGCCTGCACGTGGGTGAAGTCGATGATCTTGATTCCGTTGAGGGGCTTGTTCATGATTTTCGTTTCCTTATGTATGGGGTTTAACTTACTTCTTTTTAGCTGCGCTGGTCGGGTTCAGGCTGGTGATACGACCGCTTTCGGTGCCGGCGGTTTCATCGATGACGGCGTTGATCAGGGTCGGTTTTCCGGATCGAATGGCCTCGTCCAGAGCTGACTGCAATTCCTGGGGCGTCGTGGCGTGCGCGCCGACACCGCCGAACGCTTCCATCATTTTGTCGTAACGCGCATTCTTGACAAACACGGTAGGAGCCACGTCGGCACCGCCGGTCGGGTTGACGTCGATGCCGCGGTAGATGCCGTTGTTGTTGAAGACGATCACGCACACGGGCAGGTTGTAGCGGCAGATGGTTTCAACTTCCATGCCACTGAAACCAAAGGCACTGTCGCCCTCAATGGCGATGACTGGCTTGCCGGTGACTACCGCTGCGGCAATGGAAAAACCCATACCGATGCCCATGATGCCCCACGTGCCGACATCAAGCCGCTTGCGAGGCTCGTACATATCCACGATGCTTCGGGCGAAGTCGAGTGTGTTGGCCCCTTCGTTGACGACGATGGCGTCCGGGCGGGCTTTGACCACGTTGCGAATCACGTTTAGCGCGCTGTGGAAGTTCATCGGTGATGGGCTCAGAGCCAGGGTGGCCGCCATCTTGGCCAGGTTTTTATCCCGGCGTTCATAGATCGCGCCTGTCCAGTCAGCCGGTGGCTTGGCCCAGTTCGAACCCATGCCTGCTACCAACGCTGATACGCAAGAGCCAATATCGCCAATCAGTGGCGCCGCAATGGCCACGTTGCTGTCGATTTCCGTCGGTGCGATATCAATCTGGATGAACTGGCGGGTCGCAGCATTCGGGCCTCCCCAGGTTTTGCCCTTGCCGTGTGACAGCAGCCAGTTCAGACGGGCACCGACGAGCAGCACGACATCAGCCTCGGCCAACACATAGGAGCGCGCGGCCGACGCCGATTGCCCGTGGGTGTCGGGCAGCAGGCCCTTGGCCATCGACATGGGCAGGTAGGGAATGCCTGACGTTTCGACCAGCGCGCGAATATCGGCGTCCGCCTGCGCGTAGGCCGCACCCTTGCCTAGAAGGATGAGCGGGCGTTTGGCGCCTTTGAGAAGATCAAGCGCTCGTTGGACGGAATCCGGGGCGGGGATCTGGCGCGGTGCTGGATCGACGACCTTGATCAACGAGGCCTTGCCTGCGCCGGCTTCCATGGTCTGGGCAAATAATTTGGCGGGGAGGTCGAGATAGACGCCACCGGGGCGACCCGACAGGGCGGCACGGATGGCGCGGGCGACGCCAACACCGATGTCTTCTGCGTGGAGGACGCGAAAAGCCGCCTTGCACAGAGGCTTGGCGATGGCAAGCTGGTCCATTTCCTCATAGTCACCCTGCTGCAAATCGACTATCTCGCGCTCGCTGGAGCCGCTGATCAGAATCATCGGGAAGCAATTGGTCGTCGCGTTGGTCAAAGCCGTCAGGCCGTTCAGGAAGCCGGGGGCTGATACCGTCAGCGCAATACCGGGTTTCTGGGTCAGGAAGCCGGCGGCTGCGGCGGCATTACCGGCATGCTGCTCGTGACGGAACGAGATAACCCGCATACCCTCGGCTTGCGCCATGCGCGTCAGATCGGTAATGGGAATGCCGGGCACGCCGAAGATCGTATCGATGCCGTTGAGTTTCAACGCATCAATGACGAGGTGAAATCCGTCGATCATTTCTGGAGATTGCGTGTCGTTGGTCATGAGGGTAGGTCTCTTCGTTTTGCTTCAGTAGTGGTACGACGGCAAGATGGCAATATCCGCCGCGCAAAAATTTTTTAACAGGAAAAGTGCATCAAAGCTTTATGGCGTACCGCCTGCGCGATAAGGCATGCCATTTGCACCGTCGGGTTATCATAGGAATTGATTCAGTTTTAGCCATTGACCACGGTCAATTTTCGCTGCGAGCGAACTCAGGCTGTCGATTTCTGGATCTCTTCAACCGTAGCGCATTCATGTTGGCCGTCAGAAACCACCCCGATAAGAACATTATTCGAGTCCAACTCGGTCAAAACCTTGTGCTCAAGGGGATGACGGTCGAACAAAGCGCGGAGCTCGAGTCGCATCTTGTCATCGTTGACGCGCAGAAGGGCGACACACTGTTGCACCAGGGCGCCCATGAGATGGAGCAATATTTCATTCTTGATGGAATTTTGAAGCGGGTGGTGACCAACCAGCAGGCCAAGGAAATGATTCTGCGATTCGCCGATGAACGCGACATGGAGACAAGTTATGCGGCCTGGCGGCTCGGAACCCCTACGCCTTACAGCACGGTTTGTGTGACCAAGGCGAGGGTGGCGAAGCTGCCTTTACCCGAATGGGTCGCTTTTCTGGAACGTCATCATGAGATCAAGCAGTCGTTTGAGTACTATGTGATGCGCCTGATGAGCGAGATCATGGCTCACACGATCACGCTTCATCTCCTTGATGCGCCGGGCCGTGTGAAAAGATTTCTGCGCAAGCATCCAGAACTCTTTGACCGAATTCCAAAAAAAGAACTCGCGTCGTATTTGAACCTCTCGGCTGAAACTCTCAGTCGTTTGAAGCAGCGCGGGAAAATCTGACCGCCGCGCGTTTGGGCTTCAGCTCACGGTTCAGTACTTGGCAGAAGTAAAGCGCCTGGACGTGGTCATTAATCGCAATTGATTGTCCACAGAGTCGACACCAGGCAAGGTTGCGGCGATTCGGGCGGCTTCGGTACTTTCGTGCGTGTTGAGGACAATCCCGCTAAGTACGACCTTCCCCCCTTGGGACTCAATCTGGATGTTGACCCCGCGCGTGGACTCGTAGTCTTTGAACGCGGCCCGGATGCGGGCGTTGAGGGCCAGGTCCTTGAGCATGGCGCGCGATGCGCCGGTTTCCTGAAACTCTGGCCGACCGGTCAATTGCAGGATCTGGGCGACGCAGCTTTCTACAGACAGCCGGTCAGTGTTCAGGGTAAGGTCATAAAGAACCGGATCACCCCAGGTCACGCCGAACTGTTCATGCATGCGAAGCGAATGAGCGTCGTCACTGCGCCGCACTTCGGCCTCGGCAAATGCGGCATCGTCTGTTTCGAGGTGGCCCATCAGCCATTCAACCCGTTTGCTCAACGAACGCGTAACCCTCACGCGTACCACATGCCGCACCGGGCGCAGCAGGCAAGTGGCGCCCCATCCGCGCAGCACCACATCTCCTTTGCTGGCAATTGCAAAAACTTCCTGTGCCGTGTAAATAGCCAGCCGTTGTTCGTCGGTCGTCAAGCGCTCAACCAGGCCCGCCTTCCCCTCACGCAGCCGGCTGATCAAACTACCGGGAACATGCATTCGGCCGGCGACGTGATCAAGGACTTCATGCCGCATGACCGCAAGACCGGCCGTTTCGGCCAGTTGTATTGCAACATCCTTGGCAAGCGAGCCCATTTCCTGGGTCATGGCGATAACGGGCATAAGGGGCTTTCAAAAGTTAGTCAACGGGCTGCTCTTCGGCGAACTCATTGGGCTTGCGGGGCCGCACCTTGGCTATCACGCGAGAGATCAGTGGCCAGAGCAGCAGAATCAGTGCCAGTGTGGAAATCCCCCCAACCAGTGGGTTGGACCACATGATGGACATTTCCCCCTGTGACACCAGCATGGCTTGCCGGAACGAGTCCTCGGCCTTGTCGCCAAGTACGAGGGCAAGCACCAGAGGCGCCAACGGGTAATCCAGCTTCTTGAAAAGATAACCGACGACGCCGAAGAGCATCATGAACCAGATGTCGAGCATGGCGTTGTGGACGGTGTATGCGCCAATCGCACAGATAACGACGATCACGGGTGCGATGATGGAAAAGGGAATCCGCAGGATGGAGGCAAATAGCGGAACGGTGGTCAGCACCACGATGAGGCCGACCAGATTGCCGAGGTACATACTGGCAATGAGTCCCCAGACGAAATCTTTCTGCTCCACGAAAAGCAAAGGCCCCGGTTGCAGGCCCCAGATCAGAAGTCCTCCCAACAGAACGGCGGCCGTTGGAGATCCCGGAATTCCCAGCGCCAGCATCGGCAGCAGGGCGCTGGTTCCGGCAGCGTGAGCTGCGGTTTCCGGGGCGATGACGCCTTCGATCTGGCCCGTCCCAAACTTCGCCCCGTTGCGGGACATTTTTTTGGCCAGACCATAGCTCATGAACGAAGCCGGTGTAGCGCCTCCGGGGGTGATGCCCATCCAGATACCGATCAGGGAACTTCTGACCGATGTCATCCAGTACTGCGGAAGTTTTTTCCAGGTTTCAAAAACGACTTTGGGGTCGATCTTGGCGCTCTTGCCGGAGAAAGCCAGTCCTTCTTCCATCGACAACAGGATTTCACCAATACCGAACAGGCCGATCACGCCGATCAGGAAATCGAAGCCGCGCATTAGATCGGGAAACCCGAATGTCAAACGCAGTTGCCCGGTCACGGTGTCCATACCCACAGCGGCCAGGGCAAAGCCGATCGCCATGGATGCGAGGATCTTGAAAGGTGATCCCTTGCCCATGCCCACGAAGCTGCAGAAGGTAAGCAGGTAGACCGCAAAAAACTCGGGTGGACCAAACTTCAGTGCAAATTTCGCGACCAGCGGCGCCAAAAACGTGATCATGATGACGGCCACGAGAGCGCCAATGAACGACGACGTGAAAGCGGTCGTCAGGGCTGCGCCTGCCTGCCCGTTTTGGGCCATGGGATAACCGTCGAATGTGGTCGCCACTGACCACGGTTCACCGGGTATGTTGAAGAGAATCGAGGTGATGGCGCCCCCGAACAAAGCCCCCCAGTAGATGCACGAAAGCATGATGATGGCCGAGGTAGGCGTCATCGTGAAGGTCAGGGGAAGCAAGATGGCGACGCCATTTGCGCCGCCCAGGCCGGGCAATACGCCAATCAGGACGCCAAGGATAATGCCGACAAACATCAGGAGCATGTTCATCGGCGTCAGGATGACGCTGAAGCCATGAAAAAGGGCGTTGATTTCTTCCATTTGAATATCCGGTCAATAAATGTCAGTGAGCTTGAATGATGCGTAGCGCGGGCTAGTAGCCGAGCGATTGCAGAAGGTCGAATTGCCCTTTAAAAAGGGGAACCTTGAACCAGACCTCGAACATGAAGAAGAACAAAACCATCACAGCCAAGGCAACGATCACGCTCTTGACCCACGAGTACTTGCCCAGGATGACCATGAACAGTGCGATGTAGACCACTGAGGCCACGTAGAGGCCCACGAACTGCACCGCCCCCACGTAGACCAGCGCAGGCAGCAAGACCGATAGCACGCGCTTGAGTTGTTCGCTGTCGACGAATACTTCAGTATTCTTCTTTTTGCCGAACAATGCCTGGTAAATGATTCCCACCCCGGCAATGCAAAGAAGCACACCGATGTAAAACGGAAAGTAGCCTGATCCGGGGCCATCGCTGGTCCACCCGGACCCTAGGGCCCAGCTGCCCTGAATCACGACGATTCCCAACACCAGAACGCCCAGGGCGACGATAGTTTCAACAATGTGGGTCGAGACACCCGTGCGATGGCCATTGGCCGGCTGGTTTGGCTCCATGAGGAACTCCTGCTGCTTTAAAAGAGCCCCGAAGGGCGGTGTTGGTGGGGAATGCCGGGCGGCGCGTGACTTGGCCGGCCCGGCGGAAAGAAGCCTGATCAGGCGTCCTTCTGATGCTTTACTTGGCGATGAATCCAGCCTGTTTCATCAAGTCGCGGTGGCGATTTTCTGCCGTGCCGAGCCATTTCGTGAAGTCGTCGCCGATCATGACCGTCTGGTTGAACGCACCCTTTTCCATGTAGTCCTTCCACTCCGGCGTCTCGCGAACCTTCCTGAGAAGATTGACGTAAAAATCAATCTGGTCTTTGGTTACGCCTGGTGGCATGAAGATCCCGCGAAGCATGGTGTAGTCGGTGGGGACACCGGCTTCCTTGCACGTTGGGATATCGCCCCAAGCCATGGTGTCGGTGACCTTGGCTTTGTAGGGCATGCGCACATCATCGAAGACACACAGCGCCCGCAGCTGTCCGGCGCGCCACTGGGCAACCGCCTCGATGGGATTGTTGACGGTCGAGTCAAGGTGCTTGCCGACCAGCTGGACCGCCACTTCACCGCCGCCCTTGAAAGGTACGTAGATAAACTTGGTGCCGGTTGCCTGCTCGATGCCCACCGTGATGATCTGGTCTTCCTGCTTGGAGCCGGTGCCGCCCATCTTGAATTTGCTCGGGCCTGCGGCTTTGACGGCCGCCAGGTAGTCCTTCGCATTCTTGTACGGAGATTCTGCGTTGACCCACAGCACAAACTGGTCGAGCGCCATCATCGCCACGGGGGTCATGTCGCGCCAGTTAAAAGGGACTCCGGTCGCCAGCGGCGTGGTGAACAAGTTCGACAAGGTGACGACGATCTTGTGCGGGTCGCCCTTGGCGCCCTTGATCTCCAGAAAGCCCTCTGCGCCAGCGCCGCCGGATTTGTTCACGACAATCAGGGGCTCTTTCATGAGCTTGTGTTTGATGACGATACCCTGGATGAGTCGGGCCATCTGGTCGGCACCGCCGCCGGTACCTGCCGGCACGACGAACTCGACCGCCTTGGTCGGCTCCCATGCGGCATGCGCAGGTGTCACCACTGCCAGCAAGCCGAGCGAAACGGCCGCTGCGGCCATTGCGACTTCACTCTTGAGTTTTGCGAAATTGATCTTCATGCTCTTGTCTCCTGTGTGTTGGATAACGATGCTCTTAGCCCGGAAATTCTCTTGATTCCGTAGCGGTAAGGTAGCACAGACAATGGTGTTCCGTGTGCGCGAAAAAGCTCTTGACGACGGTCAAGTTTCAACCCAAATTTTCACCCGTTCAAGGGTAAGTCCTGATTTGGTTTGAGTCGGCTGCGATGGTCTGGCACGGACGCTCAGGCGGCGCGTGCGTGACTGGACGGAGCGGTATCAGCGCAGCAAAAAATACGCGGCCAGAACGTAAAGAACGCCGGCGAACACCTTCTTCAGCGGACGAATGTCCATGGCATGGGCCGTACGGGCGCCCCAGGGGGCCGTGATGACGCTGGCCGTTGAGATGACGACCAGGCCGGGCAGGTAGAGGTAGCCGACCGATCCTGCCGGCATCTGCGGCAAATCCATGCCAGCCCAGATATAACCCAGCGTGCCAGCAAGCGCGATGGGAAAGCCGAGCGCCGCTGACGTACCGACCGCGTCATGGATCTTGATGTTGCACCAGGTCATGAACGGCACCGAAACAAATGCACCCCCCGCGCCTACCAGCGAGGACAACATGCCTATCACGCCGCCCATGCCAAAAGTACCCAGACGCCCCGGCAAGGTGCGTGAAGGGGCCGGTTTGCGGTTGAGAAACATCTGGGTCGCCGAAAAGGCCACGAAGGCCGCGAACAACACACCAAGAACCTTGCCTGGCAGTGCCGCCGCCACCTGTGCACCGATGAGCGATCCGACGAGGATTCCGGGCGCCAGCACCCGGACCACTGGCCAGAGAACCGCGCCACGGCGATGGTGGGCACGCACGGAAGACAGTGACGTGAAGCAGATCGTGGCCAGTGAAGTCGCCACCGCCATTTTCACGGTGTACTCGGACGGATAGCCCCGTGAGGCAAGAATGAAGGTGACGAACGGCACCATCAGCATGCCGCCACCGATACCCAGCAGACCAGCCAGAAAGCCGGTGCAAAGCCCCAGGGCTGCCAGTTCAGCGATTAGCAAGGGTTCGATTGTCACGTTCAGTTTTCAGGAGGCATGGCCATTCCCGCGTCGGCAGCCCTGCGGGGCCTGTCGCCGGGAAATGGTGCAGGGGAAGAAACGGGGTAAAGAAAAGGTGTCTGCGAGTACCACTGGACCGTCATCCTGAACCGGGGTTCAGGTGGGCGAGGGCAGTCTGGTTTCGGGTTCGTCTAACGCGAGACGATCACACCTGCCAGACAATTTACCAAGCCCGTGCTCGAAGAGCATTGGTTCAAGGAAATATAAAGCCCAATGCGCATCGCAGACGCCTCAATTGTAGGCCCTGGCGACGATATTGACAGCGGGTTTGCGGCAGGCTGCACGCGCCTGGATTGACGCGCGGCTTGCGTGCGGGCCAGGCGCGGGTTACAGCAGCCGGCCGTCAACGCCAAGCGCTGCGTCCAGGCGTTGCAGTAGCGCGGCAAGTTGTGCCTGCACATGTGGCTCGGCCGCCGACAGAGGCGTTTGTCCGGGTTCTGTGCGACCTGCGGCGGCAGCTGCGGTCGAGGTCGGTGATTCCGCACTACTCGCGCTGGGGCGTTCCGGAAGTTCAAAAGCCAGGTTCAAGGCCGCCAGTACGGCAATGCGATCACGCGCCTTGATTTTCCCGGCATCGCGGATCTTGCACATGGCAATATCGACCCGGTTTACCGCGTCGAGCATGCGCGCATCACCGTTTTCGGGGCAGCCGAGAAGGTAGCTCTGTCCCATGATCTGCACTTCAAGCTGCTTCATCACTGGGTTCCTGCAGATGTTTTACTGGCGTGAAGGGCGCTTTCAGGGAGGCGCTCCAGCAGGGCATCGACGCGGGCCCGGGCGGCATTGAGGCGAGACTGCAGCGAGTCGCGCTCGTGCGTCAGGACGCTGACCTGATCGCTGAGCAACGCATTGGTGCGCTGCAACTCCTCGTAGCGAAGCAGCAGGCGTTCGACGCGTTCGGTGATCTGGTCGATTTGGGTTTGGTTCGACATGGCAGCCAGATTGTAGGGTTTGGCAGAACTGGCGGCGTAGAATCGCTTTCGTTGGTGCTCGCGGTGTGGTTCACACGCCGCAGTTCAACGGGAAGCAGGAGGAAGTCAACGCCAGTCTCGCCGGGTCGCCCGGTTGGTCAGCGCGAACACTTCTAACCTGCGCTGCCCCCGCAACGGTAAACGGACGAGTGCCGGTTTTTCAACGTCACGTTGAAGACTGCATTCCGCTTTCATCACTAGCCACTGAGCGTCTTGAACACGCGCTTGGGAAGGCGATGAAGGTAGTTCCGTCAGCCCGGATACCGGCCAACAAGGTGAGCCGCCGCGTCGATTTGTCGGCCGATGGCTCGTAACGCTCATGCACTGGCGGGGAAGCCGGTGAGGGCATTTTGTTGATTGATAGACCCATGAAAACCGCTACTTTTCGTGCGCGCCCCGTCGCGCTTCCGCTGGCGCTTGCCGTCTGCCTGACGGCACTTTCCGCGCATTCACAAACCGAGCTCAAGGAAGTCAAGGTGACGGCAACGCGCTTTGCCGAACCTGCTTCTGCGCTTGCCTTTGGCGTCAGCGTCATCACCGCCGAAGATATTCAGGCATCAGGTGCAACGTCCGTCAACGAAGCCGTGATCAAGCTGCTCGGCGTCCCCGGGCGCCTGGACACTTCCGGCGGCAACAACTACGCCCTTGACCTGCGCGGCTTTGGCGCCACGGCCGATAGCAACCAGGTGGTCATTGTTGACGGATTGCGGCTCAACGAGGCAGACCTTTCAGGCACCGGGCTCGCATCGATTCCGATCGAGTCTGTCTACCGGATTGAGGTGCTGCGCGGTTCAGGCGCCGTTTTATACGGCGAGGGTGCCACTGGCGGCGTCATCGTCGTGACAACCAAGGCAGGCATCGGCGTTCAACGCGTCAATTCTGCCCAGCTCTACGGCGGCGCGGGCTCCAATGGCCTGCAGGATTTGCGCGCGACGGCTGTTGTGGCGTCTGGTGGATTTTCGGTGGACGTTTCAGCCGACGACCGGCGCAGCGATGGTCACCGGGAAAACTTTGCCTCGACGTCGCGCGGGCTGGCTGCGTCGGCACAATGGAGCAACGACTGGCTGCGGATCGGTGCGCGCGCTGGCAGAGCCAGCCTGGAAAGCGGCTTGCCCGGTGCCTTGACGGCAGCGCAATACGCGCAAAACCCCTACCAGGCGAACTCAACCACCGAGTTCGGCAACACCCGCAAGCAGAACTCCGGTCTTTTCGTGGAGGCTAACCTTGGTCAGTGGCAACTGGCGGCCGACGCCAACCGGCGCGACAAAAAGTACGACAGCCTTTCTTTCGGCAGCCCCTACGCCTACAGCGTTGATGCAGCCAACTACAGCCTGCGCGCACGCCACGAAGGAAAGCTCGGCGCGCTGGGCAATATTTTCACCGTCGGTTATGACCGGTCCAGCTGGGAGCGAACCATCACGCAATCGGCGTTCACGCCGATCGGGACGCTGGCCACGGCCAGGTCTTCGGCCTTTTATGTGAAGGACGAGGTGACGCTGCCTGGAGCCGGCACGCGCCTGAGCGCTGGCGTTCGCACCGAAAAGCTGGACAAGGCCGAGGGTCTGTCGGCGGCGGATCTGGGCGGCACGCAGCGCGCCTTTGAGCTGGGTATCAGCCAGCCCGTGACGACGGCTGCGACCCTTTACGCGCGGATTGGAAAGAGTTTCAGAATCGCCAATGTGGACGAACTCTCATTCACGACGCCGGGTGTGCCACTGAAGGCGCAGACCTCACGGGATGCAGAACTTGGCCTGCGTTACAGGTTGCCAAAAGGGCATTTCGACGTGCGGGCCTACCGCAGCAACCTTCGCAACGAGATTGGCTTTGACCCGACGGCGACCGGTCCTTTCGGCCCCTTTGGTGCCAACATCAATTTCGATTCGACGCGGCGGCAGGGTCTTGAGCTGGAAGCAAAGCACGCGCTCAATGCGTCCACGGACCTTCGAGCTAATGCGGCATGGCGACAGGCAAGATTTACCGGCGGTATCTATGACGGCAAGGACGTGGCACTGGTGCCCGGCAAAACACTCGCGCTGCGGGCAGACTGGCGGCCGGCCGCCGGACATTCGCTGAACGCCGGCGTCAACTGGGTCTCTTCACAGAGTCCGGATTTTTCGAATGCCTGCAAAATTCCGGCGTACACCACGGTGGATGTGCGCTATGCCCTGCAGTACCGCAACGCAGAGTTTGCGCTCGGCGCGGCCAACCTGTTCGACCGGAAGTACTACACCCAGGCCTTTGGTTGCAACGGCCGCACGACGACGTCCATCTACCCCGAGGCGGGACGCATCGTGACGGCATCGGTACGGGTGAAGTTTTAAGCGCGTATAAGACACCGGATGCGCAGCCCACCGAAGACCGGCGCCAGAAAGGTTCCACATGTCTGAACAGTCCACGCGATTTTCAGGTCTTGCGCCGGCTCGCATCGTCTGCCTGACCGAGGAGACGACCGAGTGGCTGTATCTGCTCGGCGAAGAGGCGCGCATCGTGGGGATCTCGGGCTACACGGTTCGGCCACGCCGCGCACGCGAGGAAAAGCCGAAAGTCAGCGCCTTTCTCAGCGCCAAAATCGACAAGATCCTGGCGCTTGAACCCGACTGTGTGTTTGGCTTTTCAGACCTGCAGGCCGATATCGCCAGCGCGTTGATCCGGCACGGCGTGCAGGTGACGGTATTCAACCAGCGCAGCGTCGCGAGTATTTTCTCAATGATGTTCCAGGTGGCGGCGATGGTAGGTCAGGCCGAAAAAGGCCTGCTGCTGATGCAGGCGATGCAGTTGCGTTTGCAGGCCATTGAATTGGTGGCCCGGGCACTGCCACGCCGCCCCAAGGTGTTCTTCGAAGAATGGGACGAGCCGCACATCAGCGCGATCCGCTGGGTGTCCGAGCTGGTGGGCATTGCCGGGGGCGACGACTGTTTTGCCGAACTCAGCACCGAGTCGCTGGGTAAAAACCGCATCATTGCCGACGGCATGGAGATCGTCCGGCGCAACCCGGACATCATCATCGGGTCGTGGTGCGGAAAGAAATTCCGGGCCGAAAAAGTCGCTGCGCGTGCCGGCTGGCAAGACGTCA
>NCGI01000343.1 GCA_002256925.1 Polaromonas sp. 28-63-22 | reverse complement strand
GGCGATTTGAATGTCTTGCAGGCGCGGGTCTGCGCTGACGATGACACGGCCGAGACCTTGCGCAATGTTTCACCGCTGGGCTTTGTGCTGACGCCCGCCGAGCGGCAGAGCCTGCGCGAGCAAAGCGCCCGCTAAGCTTCATGCAGCGTAGCGAACTCGCCCACGTGCTGCGCGCCAGCTCGGCCATTGCCAATGAAACCACCTTCGTTCTGGTGGGCAGTCAGGCGATTTTGCTGCTGCTGGACGCTCCCCCCGACGAGTTACTGCGATCCACCGAGATCGATTTGTATCCGTCGTTGCACCCCGAAAAATCCGATCTGATTGACGGGGCCATCGGTGCGTTCTCGACCTTTCACGATACGTTTGGCTACCACGCCGACGGCGTCGGTCCCGAATCGGCCAGTTTGCCGGCGGACTGGATGGACCGTGCCGTGTTGAGCTACGTCGGTGACATCACCGCGATCTGCCCCGATCTGCATGACCTCGCTGCGTCCAAATGCGCGGCCGGCAGACCCAAAGACGCCGATTACGTTCGCGTCTTGCTCAAGCATCGGCTGGTGAAGCTGGACACGCTGATCGAGCGAATCGCAGGGCTGGATGCCGCCAGGCATGATCTGCCGACCATCACCCAATGGACGCAGCGCCGCGCCCAGGAAGCCTTCCCATGAAACTCGTCATCCTCGACCGCGACGGCACCATCAACACCGACAGTGACGACTTCATCAAGACGCCGGAAGAGTGGACGCCGCTGCCGGGCGCGCTCGAAGCCATTGCGCGGCTCAACCATGACGGCTGGCGGGTCGTGATTGCATCGAACCAGTCGGGTCTGGGGCGCGGCCTGTTCGATGTCGCCTCGCTCAATGCCATCCACACCAAGATGCACAAGATGCTGGCGGCGGTCGGCGGGCGCGTGGATGCGGTGTTTTACTGCCCGCACAGCCCGGAAGAAAGCTGCCTGTGCCGCAAGCCGCTGCCGGGGCTGTTCGAGCAGATCGGCGCGCGCTTCGGCCTGCCGCTCAAGGGCGTGCCGACGGCGGGCGACTCGGCGCGCGACCTGCAGGCGGGCGCCACCGCCGGCTGCGAGCCGCATCTGGTGCTGACGGGCAAGTCCGCGGCTTTCCGCGACGGCGGGCAGCCCGAGGGCCTGCCGGCCGGCACCGTGCTGCATGCCGACCTGTCGGCGTTTGTCGATTGCATCATCGCGCGCGGTGAGCAGGGCGAACCCGCCGCCGCTGCCAACCCACAGTCGCTATAAAAAAGATAGCTGCTGGCGCAGGTCCTGCCTGGGCTGCAGCACTAAAAAGCTTGAGAAACTGAATAAAAAACGCTGAGAGCCTGACATGCCCCTGATTCGTTCAATCCTGCACATGCTGTGGATGGCCCTCACGGTGATCCCGTGGGCGCTGGCCGTGCTGGTCTATTCGCTTTTTGCCAGCAGCACGAAAATCTACTGGCTGTGCGCCGGCTGGCTGCGCCTCGCGGTCAATGGCGGCACGGCGATTCTGGGCATCCAGAACCGCGTCACCGGCCTGGAAAACCTCCCCACCGGCCAGACCAGTGCCTGTGTGCTGCTGGTCAAGCACCAGAGCACCTGGGAGACGTTCTCGATGGTCACGCTGATGCCGCACCCGCTGGCCTTTGTGTTCAAGCGCGAGCTGCTGTATGTGCCGTTTTTCGGCTGGGCCATGTCGCGCATGGACATGATCCACATCGACCGCACCCAGCGCACGCAGGCCTTTGCCAAGGTGGTGGCGCAGGGCAAGCGGCTGATGGCGCAGGGGGTTTGGGTCATCATGTTTCCCGAAGGCACGCGCATTCCGCGCGGCATGAAGGGTGTGTACAAGTCGGGCGGCACGCGGCTGGCGATTGAAACCGGCGCGCCCGTGATTCCGGTGGCCGTCACCTCGGCCAAATGCTGGCCGCGCAAGGCCTTCATCAAGACACCGGGCATTGTCGATATCTCGATTGGCAAGCCGATCAGT
>NCGI01000342.1 GCA_002256925.1 Polaromonas sp. 28-63-22 | reverse complement strand
CCGCGAGCCTAGCGTCAACCTTGGCGTTGGCTCCATGAAGGGGCAGTTGCCCCACCTGGTTGGCGAACACCTGCTCAAGGCGACGGGCGTTCGCCCGGGTACGGCGCAGGCGCATGCGTTGACCAGTCTTGATTTCGAAAAAGCGGCCAAGCGCTATGGCAAGGTCGGCGGTTTTGCGCACATCGCCACGCTGGTCAAGCAACTTCGGGCAAGCCGGCCCGGCGCCATTCTTCTGGATGGCGGCGACACCTGGCAAGGCTCTGGCACTTCCCTGTGGACCAATGGCCAGGACATGGTCGATGCCTGCAAACTGCTCGGCGTGGACGTCATGACCGGTCACTGGGAATTCACCTATGGCATGGAGCGTGTCAAGGAAATCATCGACAAGGACTTTGCCGGCAAGATCGAGTTCGTCGCGCAGAACGTCAAGACCAACGATTTTGGCGACCAGGTTTTCAAGCCCTATGTGATGCGCGAAATCAATGGCGTGCCGTGCGCCATCATCGGCCAGGCGTTTCCCTACACTCCGATTGCCAACCCGCGTTACATGGTCGCCGACTGGGCCTTCGGCATCCAGGACGAGAACATGCAGAAGGTCGTGGATGAGGCCCGCGCGAAGGGTGCTCAGGTCGTGGTGCTGTTGTCGCACAACGGCATGGACGTTGACCTGAAAATGGCCAGCCGGGTCAGCGGCATCGACGCGATCATGGGCGGCCACACGCACGACGGCATGCCGGTGGCCAGCGTGGTCAGCAACAAGGGTGGCAAGACCCTGGTGACCAATGCCGGCTCGAACGGCAAGTTCCTGGCAGTCATGGACTTTGACGTCAAGGGCAAGAAAGTGGTGGACTACCGCTACAAGCTGCTGCCCGTGTTCGCCAACATGCTTCCCGCCGACAAGGACATGGAAGCATTGATCCAGAAAGTAAGAGCGCCGTACGCGGAAAAGCTGGCAGAAAAACTCGCCGTGACCGAGGGCACCTTGTACCGGCGCGGAAACTTCAATGGCACCGGCGACCAGCTTTTGCTCGATGCGCTGATGGACGTGCAGGGTGCCGAGATTGCTTTCTCGCCGGGTTTCCGTTGGGGCACTTCGCTGCTCGCCGGGCAAGTCATCAACCGCGAGTGGCTGATGGACATGACCGCCACCACGTACTCCTACGCGACGGTTACCGAGATGACCGGCGAAACCATCAAGACCGTGCTGGAAGATGTCTGCGACAACCTGTTCAACCCCGATCCTTACTACCAGCAGGGTGGTGACATGGTTCGGGTCGGCGGACTGCAATACAGTTGCAACCCGCTCCAGACCATGGGCAAGCGCATCGAGGACATGCGGCTGAACGGCAAACCGATCGATGCGTCACGCAAATACAAGGTGGCCGGCTGGGCACCGGTCGCCGAAGAAGCGCGTACGGCGCCTGGCAACAAGCAGGTCTGGGAGGTGGTCGAGCAATGGCTCAAGGCGCGTGATGGCAAGGTGTCGGCACGCAAGGCCAATGTGCCCAAACTCACGGGTGGCTTGCCCAATCCCGGCTACATCGATTCCTAGGCGGACAAGTGGTTCCGGTGCTCCAGTGGGCGCCCGCATTGCTGCATCGGAAAGGCGTGGTGGCTGCTCGATAGCGCCAGGGCCTTGACCAGCCGCCGCGCTTTCCGGCCGCTAATCCGGCACAACAGCCGTCACCTCGATTTCAACGCGCGCGCGCGACTCCATCAGCCCGGCGACCTGCACGCAGGTCATCGCGGGGAAATGCCGCCCCATCACTTCGCGGTACACACCGCCCAACTCTTTCTGGTGCGCGAGATATTCCTCGCGGTCCACCACGTACCAGGTCATGCGTACCATGTGCTGCGGCGCTGCACCACCAGCCTGCAGAACGGCAAGCACGTTCTGGAGCGTCTGGCGGGTCTGCGCGACGAAGTCGTCGCTGTCAAAGGCCTGCTGCGCGTTCCAGCCGATCTGACCACCGACGAACAGCAGC
>NCGI01000052.1 GCA_002256925.1 Polaromonas sp. 28-63-22 | reverse complement strand
CGCGGTGCGGCGCATGGCAAAAGCCCGGTGGAGATCATGGACTCGGAGGAACTGTCGCCCGAAGACATGGACGCGCTGCTGGAGCATGCCTTTTCGCGTTACTACGCCACCAGCGGCCTGTTCGGCACGCCGGGGCGCTGCGTCGCGATGGCGGGCAAGCTCAGGCAGGCCGGCGTGGACGAGATTGCTTGTCTGATCGATTTCGGTATCGACACGGACACGGTTCTGGCCCATCTGAACGATCTCAAGGAGGTCATGGATGGGGCCCGCACGACGCCTCCGGCATTCGCGCGGGCTTCGGTGGCAGACGATATCAGCCGCCATACCATCACCCATCTGCAATGCACGCCTTCGATGGCGTCCATGCTGGTCGCCGACGCTTCGGGCCGCGCAGCCCTTTCGCGCTTGTCGGCACTGCTGGTCGGGGGCGAGGCCCTGCCGCTCGACCTTGCCCGACAGTTGAGGGCGCTTGTGCCGGGTGCGCTCATGAACATGTATGGGCCGACTGAAACAACCATCTGGTCTACCACCTGCCACCTCGAACAGCCAGGAAATTTCGTTCCGCTGGGTCAACCGATTGCCAACACCCGGCTCAGCATCCGTACGCCCGGCGGCCTTGAGTGTCCAGCCGGTGTGCCGGGCGAGTTGCTGATCGGAGGCGAGGGCGTCGCCGGCGGTTATCTGCATCGGCCTGAACTGACGGCCGAACGCTTCATCGGTCTCGCTGCCGAGCCGGCATCGCGCTGGTACCGAACCGGAGACTTGGTACGCCGCCATGCCGACGGCGCGCTGGAATTTCTCGGCCGTATCGACAACCAGGTGAAGATTCGTGGGCATCGGATTGAACTCGGCGAAATCGAGAGCGCGCTAGCACGCCAGCCGCAAGTCAGGGAGGCCGTCGTGGTGGCGCGCCGTGATGCGGGTGGTGAGCCGCTTCTTGTCGCGTATGTCACCGCGCGGGACGGCCTGCGGGTCGATGTCGATGCCGTTCGAACAGCGCTGGCGCAGGAGCTTCCTGAAATCATGGTGCCTCGCGCGGTCATCGTGCTTCAGGCCTGGCCCCTGACCCCCAACGGGAAGGTGGACAGGCGTGCGCTTCCCGAGGCTGGGCCGGTCATCGCGCCGCGTCCTGAATCGGCTCCAGCGAGCCAGCTCGAAGGTGTCATTTCAACGATCTGGCGGGATGTGCTGGGCCTGGACAAGGTGGGAAGGTCCGACAACTTTTTTGATTTGGGTGGTCATTCGCTTCTGGTGGTTCAGGTGCAGCGGCGCCTGCGTGCGGCCACCGGGCGCGAAGTGTCGATAACCGACATGTTCCGCCTCACGACCATCGAGGGACTGGCCGCCCATCTGGGCGGTAATGGGACTCAAAGCGCCGTCTCGGATGGCCAGAGTCGGGCCAACGCCAGGCGCGTGATGCGCTCGCGCGGGCTTGGGCAGCAGCCCGCCAACACTGTTCTTGTGGAGGTCAGCCATGGAAACTGATCGGGATCATCTGGATTCGGGCAGCATTGCCATCGTCGGCATCGCGGGACGGTTTCCCGGCGCCCGCACGGCGGCCGACCTGTGGGCCATGCTGCACGAGGGTCGCGAAGCCACCCAGTGGATGAACGACAGGGAACTGCGTGCCGCCGGCGTTTCTGCGGACCAGCTGGAAGATCCGGCGTATGTTCGGGCCAGCCTGGTGCTTCCCGACATGGAAATGTTCGACGCCGGCTTCTTCGGGTTCAGCAAACGCGATGCCGCCGTGCTCGATCCGCAGCATCGGCATTTTCTTGAATGTGCGTGGGAAGCCCTGGAAGACGCGGGCCACATGCCCGAGTCGTTTGAGGGGGCCATTGGTGTTTTTGGCGGCTGCGGCATGCAGGCCTATCTGCCCTACAACCTGATGACCAACCCCGAGCTTGTCAAATCGATGGGCTTGTTCCTGTTGCGCCATACTGGCAACGACAAAGACTTCCTGACGTCCCGGGTGTCTTATCTGCTCAACCTGAAAGGCCCCAGCCTGTCGATCCAGACGGCGTGTTCCACGTCGCTGGTTGCGGTGCATGTGGCCTCGCAAAGCCTGCTTTCGGGCGAATGCGACATGGCACTGGCCGGGGGCGTGAGCATTGAGCTGCCGCATCGCCAAGGCTACCTGTACGCGCCGGGCGAAATTTTGTCGCCGGACGGTCATTGCCGTGCCTTCGACGCAAAAGCCAGCGGTACCGTCTTTGGCAGCGGCGCGGCTATTGTGGTGCTGCGGCGCCTGTCGGATGCGATTCGGGACCGTGACAACATTTACGCCGTCATTCGCGGCTCTGCCGTGAACAACGACGGCAACCAGAAAGCCGGTTACCTGGCACCGAGCGTGGACGGCCAGGCGCGTGCTGCCGTAGAGGCGCTGGCTGTCTCGGGGGTGGACGCCGCCAGCGTTTCGTACATCGAGGCTCACGGCACCGGGACGCCCGTGGGTGACCCGATCGAGGTTGCCGCACTCGCGCAGGCCTATGGCGGCGCGCTGGCCAGTTGCGGTATCGGTTCCTTGAAAACCAACATAGGCCACCTCGACACGGCGGCCGGCGTGGCGTCCCTGATCAAGGTTTCACTCGCCATGCGGCATGGACTCATTCCGGCGACTCTCAATTTCACCGAGCCGCATGCCAGCCTTGAGCTTGCCAAGACACCCTTTTACGTGATGAACCAGGCCAAGCCATGGATGCGAGGCAGCAGTCCACGGCTTGCTGCCGTCAATTCCCTGGGAGTCGGCGGTACCAATGCCCACGTGATCGTCGAAGAGGCGCCTTTACCTTTCACTGCAAACCAGGGGCGTGGTGATCGGTGGCAGATGCTCACGCTTTCCGCACGCACGGCCACCTCGCTGGAAGGTCTGAAGGCCAAATGGCGCCATTTCCTCGCGCAGCCCGGGGCATATTTTTCTCTTGCCGATGCGGCATACACGACCCAGGTGGGACGAAGGTCGTTCGAGCATCGCTGCGCTTTGATTGCGCGCGATGTCGAAGGGCTGCGTACTGCGCTCGGACCCAAGGCAGCCGAGCGTTGTGTCGGTGGTGTGGCGAGTTCCGACAAACCGGCGGTCGTGATGATGTTCCCGGGGGGCGGTGCTCATTTTCCGGGCGCAGGCATCGAACTGCTTGCGCACAGCGCCTTCCGACAGGCCGTGGACGAGTGCTTCAGCCTGATGCCCCCTGACGCGCCTGGTGACTTGCGCCAGACAATGTTCGCATCGGACGCGTCCCATGCCGAGGCGGCCCGAAAACTGGAAAAACCGGGCTATGCCATCCCGGCGCTTTTCACCCTTGAATATGCAGTTGCCAAATTGTGGCAAAGCTGGGGCGTCGTCCCGGCTGCGGTCATGGGTCACAGTGCCGGGGAGTACGCGGCTGCCTGCATCGCGGGGGTCATGTCACTGGCAGACGCGCTGGCCGTGACAGTCCTGCGCGGGCAGCTGTTTGAGGTAGTTCCGCCAGGTGCCATGCTTGCTGTCGATTTGCCGGAGGCGGCTTTGGTGCAGCAACTGATCGGGACCGATCTGGATCTCGCAGCGGTGAACGCGCGTGATTTATGCATTGCCTCGGGCTCGCTTCAATCCATCGCTGGGCTGGAGGCACGGCTGGCCGCGCAGGGCATGGAAAGTCGCCGCCTGCGCATCGACGTGGCGGCCCATTCGCACCTTCTCGATGGCATTCTCGAGACTTTCCGTCAGAGGCTTTTGAAAGTGCGCCTGCAGGCGCCCCAGATCCCGTTTATTTCAAATCTCACCGGTACATGGGTGGCTGCGCATACATTGGTCGACCATGAATACTGGGTACGTCACCTCAGGCATGCAGTGCGTTTTTCGGACGGCATGGCACGCGCTATGGAAGTTCCAGGCGCCGTGCTCCTTGAGGTGGGGCCGGGGCAAAGTCTATCCGGGCTGGCGCGCCAAAACGGCGCGAACCGCTCGATGGCGGTGTTGCCATCGACCGCACGGGCCAACGAAGCGGGCGGTGATCTGGCCGTCATGATGTTGTCGGCGGGCGCCCTGTGGACGCGTGGAGCGCCCCTGCTGTGGCAGGCCGTGCGCAACGGCCCGCCTGCGCGGCGAACTTCGGTCCCTACCTATGCCTTCGACCATGAGCGTCACTGGATCGAACCCGGCCACGGCGTGCCCGGACGGGAAGCTATTCCACCCGAGGAGTCCGCTTCCGACGCCCCTCCGATCAACCGCCTGGCTTCGTGCGAGGACTGGTTTCTGGTGCCGCACTGGAAAACCGCGCCCAGGCTGCCGCACGCAGCATCCTGCAAAGGCAGGCGATGGCTGGTGTTCGGCAATCATTCGACACTTACGGCAGACATGCTTGCGCAGGTCGCGGCAGACGGCGGCAGTGTTGTGCTGGTACACACTGGTGAAACATTTGCCCGTCTGGCCGATGGGAGTTTTACGCTGTCACCCGACGATCCGGCGCACTTTCGCCGGCTTTTCGAGTTTCTCGACGAAAGCGCAACATTGCCCGATCACATCGTGCATCTCTGGTCTCTTCAGAGCGTCCAGGGGCGTGGTCACGAGGGCCTTTCAGGACAGGCGCTGGCCTTCGACAGCCTTTTCAATATCGGCAAGGCGCTTGCCTACCTGGATAGTTCGCAGGCGCTTCACCTGACTGTCGTTGCCGCCGGATGTCAGGCGGTGCAGGCGGGCGACAAGGTGCCTCACCCTGAACGTGCGCTGGCGCTGGGGCCGTGCCGCGTGATCCCGCGGGAAGTGGCCAACGTCAGCACGCGTCTCCTCGATTTGAGTCCCGTGGATATCTCCTCGGCAACCGTTGCTCGTTGCATCGTTGCCGAAAGCATGGCTGCCAATGGCCCCGACCTGGTCGCCTATCGGGGCGGCGAACGCCTTGTGATGCAACTGATCCGGGCTGATCGACCTGCGGATACCCATGTAGCCGGCAAGTTGCGCGAGGGCGGGACCTATCTCGTCACGGGCGGGCTGGGCGACATCGCACTGGATTTAGCCAGCTTTCTGGCATCCACACACAAGGCGCGCCTGGCACTGGTGAGCCGGAGGCTGCTTCCGCCCAAGACCGACTGGGTGCGGATTGCCGCCAGCGGAGACGCCTCGGCGGCTGCCCGAGTCATTCGCCGTCTGATCGCTTGTGAACAGGCGGGCGGGCAGGTCATGGTCTTCAGTGCTGACGCATCGGATCTGCATGCGATGGCTGGTGTGGTTTCAAACTGTCGGGCGCATTTTGGATGCATCCATGGCGTCTTTCACGCAGCCGGCGTGCTTGAAGACGGGCCCATGGCCACAAAGACGCCCGAGAGTATCCGCCGTGTGATGGAAGCCAAGGCAAGCGGTGCACAGGTGCTGCATGAACTGCTTCCACCGGGCGACCTGGATTTCTTCGCGATGTTTTCGTCAACCAGCGTGCACCTTGCCGCAGCGGGTCAGGCTGACTACCTGGCTGCCAATGCTTTTATCGCCTCGCTCGCAGCTTCTCGCCCGGACGGTCTGTGTATTCATTGGGGCATCTGGGGTGGTCAGGGCATGGCTTTGCGGGCGCACGAAGGTACTGGCACCAGCCGTCAGCAGGACAACACCGGACATCCGTTTCTGGGGCTTCAAGTCAGCCAGGAAGACGGCGCGATCTTTGAGGCCACCTACAGTGCGGCCGAGCTGTGGGCCTTGCAGGAGCATGCAGTGGGCGGGCGGCCTGTGTTGCCGGGAACGGCCTACATCGAAATCGCCCGCGCGGCCATGGCCGTGCTGCACCCGGCAGCCGCCATTGAAATTCGTGCCCTTTCTTTTGAAGAGGCGATGGTCTTCGGCGGCGAATCCACACGGCTGGTGCGCACCGAAATGCGCCGCGCAGCGGCAGGTTATGACATGGTCGTTCGCAGTTGCGGCATGCTCGGTGAGCCGTGGGTAGACCACGCGCGGGCGGGTGTCAGCCTGTTCGGTGACAGCCTTCCACTGGCATTGCCCCTTGCGGCGATTGCTGCGGGCGAATGGCTTGATGGCGACATTCCCCAGAAGAATGCTGTGGCTTTCGGCGCTCGCTGGGACAACATTGTGCGCATGCAACTCGATGGTCACGCCGCCGTGGCCGAGATGGAACTGCCCGGGCGATTTTCAGCCGACATGGCGGACTACGCGATTCACCCGGCCGTTGCCGACATGGCGGCCACATTCGGGCTTCATCTGATCAACAAAAGCGCGCGCGAGGGCCATTTGTTCGTGCCGTTGTCGATCGACAGGATCCGGCTGGTGGCACCAATGCCCCAGCAGTCGGTCAGTCGGGTCAGGCTCTCTGGTGACTATCAGAACCGGGCCGTGGCGTTCGATGTGAGTCTGCATGACGTCGATGGCCACCCCATCGCGACATTCGAGGGATTTTCATTGCGTGCCGTCAAGCCCGAGGCGGTCGCGCGCCAGGCGCGTAAAGGCTCAGTGAGGGCGCAAACCCTGATGGAGGCCATGCTGGCCTGCGGCATCAGGTCGGAAGACTCGCACGCGTTATTTGCCCGCCTGCTGTCGGACGAGCACCGTGATGTGGTCGTCTCATCGATTGCGCTTGACGATTTGCGGCGTGCCATCGAGAAGGCCTCGTCCCGGGCCGTGATACCCACGCAACCCACGGTCGAAATGCGTGGCGGCGATGGTCAGGACGATGCGGATTTCAATCCGGTCGAGCGCGTGATCGCCGATGCGTGGCGTGAACTTCTCGGTGTTGATGCCATTTCAAGGGAGGACGACTTTTTCGGGCTCGGCGGTCATTCGCTGGCCGCGGTAAGGCTCTTTGCGCGAATCCGCAAACAGTTCGCGGTTGACCTTCCGCTCGCCACCCTGTTTCAGGCCTCCACGCTGGGGGAGCTTTCCCGGGTTGTGTGCGAAAGCGGTGGCATCGATACCTCGCAGGCAGCGGCTGTACTAAAGAAAATTTCTTCCAGTGCCGGCGGCTTGCCCAAGCCGGCATGGTCACCCCTGGTCGCGCTGTGCAAGGGGCAAGCGGGCCGGCTGCCGGTATTCTGCGTTCACGGCGCGGGCGGAAACGTTCTCAATTTCAAGGTCATTTCGGACAGGTTGGGGCGGGAGCAGCCGTTTTACGGTTTGCAGGCGCAAGGCGTTGACGGACGTCTTCCCGCATTGACCACGATTGAGGCCATGGCGACCCAGTACGTCGAGGCTATCCGTACCGTGCTCCCGCACGGGCCCTACCAGCTTGCCGGCTATTCAGGCGGGGGCCTGATTGCCATGGAGATGGCGCAGCAGCTCAGGAAATCCGGCGCGCAGGTGTTGTTCGTTGCGATGATTGACACCCTGGCGCCCAGCGCGGCCAGCCGGAAGATTCCATACCTTCGCAAACTGTGGCTGATGCGCCATTGGTCCATGAAGTTTGCGCTGGCGTGGCCTGAAAGGCGGCGAAGTGCGAAAGCCGGTGTTGCGCTGGGGCATATCGCACTTGAAAAGCTTGCCCGTGGCGAAACCCTCACGCCGGAATTGATCGAGCACCATCTGTTCCAGAACTTCGTGGCTGCGCAGGCACGCTATGAGCCGGCGCGCTATGAGGGCAAGGTGGTTATTTTCCGGGCGAACCAGTGCTACACCACCTACATGGATGCGGGACCGACGCTAGGCTGGAAGGATCACGTGGACGGTGAAATTCGCTGCGTTGAAATTGACGGTTCCCACATTTCCATGATGTCGGACCCGGGCCTGTCGGTATTGGTCGAACAGCTGCGAACCGAACTGGCGCTACCCAAGCAGAAGCTGGTAACGTCGCCGTAACAACGCGGACTGGACGGACCGGTGCCCGGCGGTCCGGAATTTGCATGTGTTGTCCGCACGCATTGGCGCGTCACAACCAAACCTCCCGCAGCAAAGGAAATCATCGATGAAGAAGTATCTTGGGTGTGTGACCCTGGTTTTAACCGGTTTGCTGGTCGGCGAATCAAGCATCGCGCAGACCTACCCGGCCAAGCCGATGCGCCTCGTGGTGCCGTTTCCTGCGGGCGGCGCCACCGATATTCTGGCGCGCGCCATCGGTCAGAAGGCCTCGGACAAGCTCGGGCAGAGCGTCGTCATTGACAACCGCCCCGGCGCGGGCGGCACGATTGGATCGGACCATGTTGCCAAATCACCGCCCGATGGCTATACGCTGCTGATCGCCACCGGCAGCACGCATTCAATCGGACCGATCATCAATCCGAAAATTCCCTACAACGTCGAACGCGATTTTGTTCCGGTGGTTTATGTTGCGAATACGAGCAGCGTGCTGGTTGTTCCCGGCACGCTTCCCGTCAGGAACCTGGCTGAATTCATTGCCCTTGCAAAATCAAAACCGGGCCAGCTCAATTTCGGCTCCAGCGGGAACGGCACCAACAGCCATCTCAGTGGCGAATTGTTCAAAGCCCAGGCCAAGGTGTTCCTGACCCACATTCCTTACCGGGGTACCGGCCTGGTGTTCAATGACATGATGTCCGGCCAGGTCCATATGCTGATGGATAACTACGTCACCGCGCAGTCGAACATCAAGGAAGGAAAGCTGCGTGTGCTGGGCGTGACCAGTCCGCAGCGGCTGCCTTTCCTGCCCGATGTGCCGACACTTGACGAACAGGGCCTGAAGGGTTTTGACGTCAGCAACTGGTTCGGCATCTATGCACCCAGGGGCACGCCCACCGAGATCGTCCTGAAGGTCAATGCCGCGTTCAATCAGGCCTTGCAGGAACCCGACATGCAAAAACGCCTGGCAACGCTCGGTGCCACACCCACCGGCAGCACGCCCGAGCAGATGGGTGCCATGGTGGCTGCGGACACCGCCAAATGGACCAAGCTCATACGGGAGCGCAAGCTGGTCGTTGACTAGAAGCCTCAGATGCCGACCGGGTAGCCGTCCTTCCGGTGGTCCGATGCCGCGATATAGCCGTGTTCGGTTTTCATGGCCATCTGGGCGCAGCCGAATTCAGTTTCGAAGCGCTTGGCGACTTTCACCACGTGCCCGCGCGCGATCAATCCGTCGATGGCTTCCTGCGGAAAATTCCATTCGACGGCCACGGTGTGGTTGTCGTCCATCACGCGCCAGCGCGGCGCATCACTCGCCGCTTGCGGGTTCTGCCCGTGGTCGGCGACGCGAACCGTCATCTGCAGATGGCCCTGCGCCTGCATGGAGCCGCCCATCAGGCCAAAGCTCATCAGTGGCGCACCGGCCTGGGTCAAGAACCCTGGAATGATGGTGTGAAACGGCCGCTTGCCGGGCGCCACCTGGTTGGGGTGACCCGCTTGGAGGCTGAAGCCCGAGCCTCTGTTTTGCAGGGCGATACCGGTGTTGGGCACCACGACGCCGGAGCCAAAACCTTTGAAGTTCGACTGGATGAACGACACCATCATGCCGTTCTGGTCGGCGGCGGTCAGGTAAACCGTTCCGCCGCTGTGCGGTGTTCCGGCCCGGGCGGGCGCAGCGCGGTCGGGGTCGATCAGTTTCGCGCGTGCGGCAAGGTAGTTGCTGTCAAGTAGGTCCGAGGCGGTGACGCGCTGCATCGCATCGGGATCGGCGACGAAAGCCTGCATGTCGGCAAAGGCCAGTTTCATCGCTTCGATCTGCAGATGCTGCGAAAGAGCGGAATCCAGTCCGGCGGCCTTCACGTCAAAGTGCTCGAGCATGCCGAGAGCCATCAATGCACCGATACCCTGGCCGTTCGGACCGATTTCATGCAAGGTCACATGGCGGTAGTTCATCGAAATGGGTTCGACCCAGTCACAGCGATGCGCGGCCAGATCGGCCTCATCCATCAGGCCCCCGGTGTTTCGGGCATGGTCGGCGATGGCTCTGGCCAGGTCGCCCTGGTAGAAGGCATCACCTTTGGTGGCGGCAATGCGCTCGAGCGTATGCGCCTGACCGGGGCAAATGAAGCTCTCTCCCGGCAGGGGCGCGCGGCCGTCGGGTGCAAAGGCTTCGCGGTAACCGGGGTGCGGCAGCATGTCGGGCACCTGCGCCTGCCACTGGCGATGCACCGTGGGTGACACCATGTAGCCGTCCCGTGCGTGCCGCAGGGCGGGCTCAAACAACTCGGCAAAAGGCACTGTGCCAAAGCGGTCAGACAGCGCCCGCCAGGCCGACACGGTGCCCGGAACCGTGACCGAATCCCAGCCCCGTACCGGCATGGATTCATAGCGCGAAAAGTACTCCGGCGTCCATTTTTCAGGTGCCCGCCCGGAGGCGTTGAGACCATGCATCTGCTTGCCGTCCCAGATGATCGCAAACGCATCGCCGCCGATGCCGTTCATGCACGGCTCGACGACCGTGAGCGTGATGGCCGTCGCCAATGCGGCATCAACCGCGTTACCACCGCGCGCCAGCATCAACAGTCCCGCTGCTGACGCTAGTGGCTGCGAGGTGCTGACGACATTGCGAGCCAGCAGCGGCATGCGCTGGGACGTATAGGGGAAGTCCCAAAAAGTGGAGGATGCAGATGACATGAACGCGGTTCTTTTCCAGAAAAAAATGAAGAAACTAAAAAACTCAGTCGAGCTTGACTTTGGCCGCCTCGACCGCCTTGCCCCAGGCACGGAATTCCTGCTCGACCATGACGCCGAATTCTGCAGCCGGGGTGAACTTCAGCTCGACCCCCTGTTCCTGCATGCGTTGCCTGAGGTCGGGCGCGTCGAGCGCGGTCTGGATGGCTTTGGAAAGGGTAGCAATCACGGCGGGCGGTGTGCCTTTGGGCGCGGAGAACCCGAACAGGTTGTTCGCCTCAAAACCCTTGACGCCACTTTCGTCCACCGTGGGCACGTTCGGCAGCATGGCCACGCGCTTGCCCGAGGCTACCGCCAGCACGCGCAACTTGCCGGATTTGACGTGCGGCATCGAGGCCGGAATGCTGTCGAACATCATGCTTGAGGTGCCAGCCATCAGGTCGGGAAGGGCCTGCGAACTGCCCTTGTATGGCACGTGGACCAGGTCAACGCCGGCGGAGGCCTTGAACACCTCTGACTCCAGATGCGACAGCGTGCCCGCGCCCTGCGAAGCAAAGTTGTACTTGCCCGGCGCGGCTTTCAGGTAGGCGATCAGCTGGCTCACGTTTTGCACCGGAAGACTCGACGGCACCACCAGCATGTGCGGCACTGTGCCCACGCCCGCGACCGGCACAAAGTCTTTGACCAGATGGACCGGCTGGGCCGAATACGCCGCCGCTGCAATCGCTACGTTGGTCACGGCCGCCAGATAAATCGTGTAGCCGTCGGGCGAAGCTTTTGCAGCTTGCGACAAGCCGATGACGCCACCCGCACCGGGCCGGTTTTCCACAACAACCGGTTGCCCGAGCGATTCGGACATTTTCTGGCCGATGGCGCGGGCGAGGATGTCGGTGGCCCCTGCTGGCGGGAAAGACACCACCACCTGGATCGGACGTTCAGGGTAGGCGGCGTGTGCCATGGGGCCATGCAGCGCCAAAGCTCCGAAGGCCAGGGCGGTGAAGGTCCGGGCCTTGTTGGCAAACAGTGATGAAAAACATGCAATAGCGGAAAGTTTCATGCCGGGCTTTCAAAGAAGAAGGATGGAGGGTTGGAGGAGGGCGAAAGGAAAGGGCTACCGCGAGGCGCGCAAAACGCCCGCGGCCAATCCCTTATGCAAGCCTCGCGCCAAGCTCGTCCAGGCCAGACTGCGCCGGGCCATCAATCGGGACCGCGCCTGGTCGCGTGGTGAATGTGGGCGAACTCTCAAGGCTGCCCTGCGGCTACTGCAGCGCCCTGGATCCGGTGGCGCTTCAGCGCCTCTGCCACAAAGCCCGAGGCCTTCATGTCCTCGACAAAGTTGCGCACATAGGCCAGACCTGCCTCCCGACCCTTGGGAATACCCATGGCCTGGTTGATGACCATGAAGCGCCCGTCGAGCAGCCGCAAACCGGGCAAGCGCTGGGCATCGGCCTGCAACTGCTGTTTCACGCCCGCAGCGACGTCAAGGTTCTGGGCCATGAAAAGATCGGTCACCGCCGGTGAAGTCGGTGCCCGGACGAGGGTGGCCGCCTTGATCTCGCGGGTCAGGAACAGATCGTAGGCGCTGCCGTTCCCGACCACAATCCGGTTACCGGCACGGTCAACGTCGGCATTGTTTTTGATCGGTGACGCGTTTCGCACCAGATACGCACCTTCAATGACCACATAAGGCGCGGTCTGCAGCATGTCGGCACCGCGCACAGGGTCCAAGGCGACAAAGCCCACATCCACCCGGGCCTCTTTCACGGCTTCGACAACTTTTCCGGCAGCGGCAAACGGCACCAGTTCCACCGGCACGCCCAGGCGCCGCCCGAGTTCGCGCGCCAGATCCACCGAGACACCGCGCGGCTCACCGGTTGCGGGGTCTTTGGAGGCCAGAATCGGGTTGCCGAAATTGATGGCGGCGCGCAGTTTCCCGGTGGGGACCAGTTCCGCAACGGGGGCGGGAGGCATCGAGGCGCAGGCGGAAAGAAGTGTGGTCATGAGGATCAGGGCGGCACGGCGCGAATTAGCCGACATCAAAAGTCTACCTTCTCGCCAGGCTGCACCACCAGCATGCGCGGCGTGCCCGGTGCCTTGCCCAGCGCAGCCTCGAATTCAGCCGGCGTGCCGCGTAACTGGGGCGTGGTGCCGTAATGAATTGGCAACGCAAACTTTGGCTTGATCATGTCGCGCACCACCATGGCGGCGTCGGCTGGGGGCATGACGAAATGGCCGCCAATCGGGATCAGCACCAGGTCGGGGCGGTACATGTCACCAATCAGGCGCATGTCGCCGAACACCCCGGTATCACCCATGTGCCATACCTTGAAGCCGTTTTCCATTTCGATGATGAAGCCCACCGGCTCGCCACCCGGATGCACCTCGTCCTTGCCCGTCGCTGCGTTCTTGTACGCCAGTTCGGACGAATGCTCCGCATGCACCGCAGTGATCTTCACGAGCACCTTGTAGCCGGCGGGTGTCTTCGGATTGGAGGTGAGCCAGGGGTCAATCATGATGACCTTGCCGGTAGGCGTGGTGATGCGGGTGGCAGCCTGACCGAGCCAGAGCACCTCGGTTTTACCGTTCTGGGCGAAGACGGCTGCGCTGCACAGCGCCAGTCCGGCGGTAAGCGCACGCAGGCAAAGAGACATCGAAAGAGGCAGCGAAACGAGGGCCGAGCGGCGAGAAAACATGCGTTGTTCCTGAAAATGGTTGGTATGCCAACATTTAAATGGCAGCAGCGATTTCCGTCAACCGGGAACATACGCACCCCTACAATCCGGCGGATGTCCCACCCACGCTTCGATGCTCTGGATGCCCTTCGCGGCGTGGCGATTGTGTGGATGACGCTCTACCACCTCGCTTTTGACCTCAATCACTTCGGCTACCTCGCGCAGAATTTTTACGTCGATCCCTTCTGGACCACACAGCGCACACTGATCGTGAGCCTGTTTCTGTTTTGCGCCGGGCTGGGCCAGGCTGTGGCGGTGGCACAGGGGCAAAGCACGCAGCGTTTCTGGAAGCGGTGGTCGCAGGTGGCGGCTTGCGCGCTGCTGGTGACGGCAGGCTCCTGGTGGATGTACCCGAAGAGCTTTATTTATTTCGGCGTGCTGCACGGCATTGCCGTGATGCTCGTGATCACCCGCTTCACAGCCGGTTGGGGGTGCTGGCTGTGGTTGGCCGGCGGCCTTGTATTCGCTATCAAACTAATAGCTGCTCCCGCACATAACGTATGGGCTGGAGCCGATTTTCTTAATGAACCCGCCTTCAACTGGCTGGGCCTGATCAGCCGCAAACCTATCACCGAAGACTATGTGCCGCTGGTGCCCTGGCTGGGTGTGATGTGGTGGGGCATGGCGGCCGGGCAGTGGGTGTTGCGGCACCGTGCTGCCTGGCTGACCCGTCCCCTGCCTGCGTCCAGCGCCCCGCTGGCCTGGCTGGGGCGATGGAGTCTGTCCTGGTACATGCTGCATCAGCCAGTGATGATCGGCGCCTTGATGGCGCTGTCCTGGCTCAAAGCATAAAAAAACGCGGACTTGCCGCGTTTTTTTATGTCAGGCCAGACTTCCGTGCGGCTTATTCGATCTTGGCTTTTTTGCGCAGGTCTTCCTGGAACGCCGCCAGTTTTTGCTGCTGCATCTGCTGGGCGATCTGCGGTTTGACTTCCTGGAACGACGGCAGTTGGGCATTGCGAATATCGTCCACGCGGATCACGTGGTAGCCGAACTGCGACTTCACGGGCACGTCGGTGGTCTGGCCCTTGTTCAGCTTGATCAGCGCTTCGGTGAACTCAGGCACGTAGCTGGACGGGTTGGCCCAGTCGAGGTCGCCGCCTTTGGCGCCCGAGCCCGCATCTTTTGACTGCTTTTTGGCGATGTCCTCGAACTTGGCGCCTTTTTTCAGGCTGGCGATGATGGCTTTCGCGTCGGCTTCTTTGTCGACCAGAATATGCCGGGCCTTGTACTCCTTGCCGCCATTGGAGGCGGCGAACTTGTCGTATTCAGCCTTCAGGTCGGCATCCGTCACCGGATTTTTTTTCTGGTAGTCGGCAAAAAGCTCGCGAATGAGCAGGGTCTGGCGCGCCAGTTCCATCTGGGCCTTGAAGTCATCGCTGGCCGACAGGCCCTGCTTTTCGGCTTCCTGCATGAACACCTCGCGGGCGATGACTTCTTCACGCAACTGGGTTTCAATCTCGGGCGTGATGGGCCGGCCCGACTTCGCGATCTGCTGCGCCAGTGAATCGACGCGTGATTTGGGCACGGCCTTGCCATTGACGATGGCGACGTTCTGGGCCACGGCGGCGTGGCTTGCCAGGGCCATGAGGCCCGCCATGACGCCGGTGAGGAAAAAATGCTTGCTCATGATGGTTGTAATCCTTGGTTTAGCAGGTGACAGCTTGTAAATGGGGATGGTGGAGGCCGGTGCAGCTGCCTTTTACAGCTGCAGGCCCGGGCTCCGTCAATCGTCAACACACGCCCTGTTTCAGGGGGAATCGACGATCTCGATGGCCACGGCGTGCAGGCCCCGGTCTATGAAATTTTGCATTGCATCATACACAAGGCGATGCCGTGCCACGCGGCTTTTGCCCGCAAAAACCGGGCTGGCGATACGGACTCGAAAGTGGCTGCCAAAACCTTCTGCATTGGCACCCGAATGGCCCGCGTGCGCGGCGCTTTCGTCGATGACTTCGAGATGCGTAGGCTGAAGGCGCGCGGTCAACTGCAGCTCAATGTCTGCGCGGCGTGCCGGAAGCGCCGGATTGCCGGTGCCGGCGTTCATGGTGTGGTGTCCGGTTTCATGTGCTTGTTCAGATAAACCGCCTGCACGAGGATAAACAGCGCCATGATCCCCAGGCCGCCGAAGAGCTTGAAGTTGACCCACGTACTGGTCGGAAAATTGAACGCCACCCACAGGTTCAGGCAGCCCATGATCGCGAAAAACCCGACCCAGCTGAAGTTCACCGTGCGCCAGACAGCATCGGGCAGCGTCATCTGCGCGCCCATCAGGGACTTGATGCCGTTCTTTTTGAAGACGAGCTGGCCGATCAACAGCGCCGCGCCCATGACCCAGTAAAGGACCGTTGGCTTCCACTTGATGAAGCTCTCGCTGTGAAAATAAATCGTGGCGCCGCCCAGGACCGTGACCAGTCCCAGACTGACCCACAGCATGGTGTCGACCTTTTTACCGCGTCCTTTCAGCCACAGGATTTGCAGCAGTGTCGCCACGATGACGACCACGGTTGCCAGCAGCACGGGCGCCTCGACCGGTCCGACCACACCGCCAGACACCATGAAGCCCAGCCATTCAGTGGCCCTGGCAGCCGCCCATTCCTTGTGGCCCTCGGCGTACTTGAACATGCCGAAGAAAAGGGCGATCGGCAGGAAATCGAACAAAAGTTTCATGGGGTGATTATCGGTGGCACAAAGAAGGCGTGGGAAACGGTTGAGAGGCAGAGATCTCCCATGCAAGCAGAGGCCTCGTAACTGGCAAGCCAGGCCGCAGGTGCAGCAGCCCCTCGGGCGGCACCCTTCGGTACCGCAGGGCGATTGGAGGAAAACGAAGCGAAGCGAACGAACGTCGGGGCTCTCCACCCCAGCAGGGGCCGCGGAACCGGCTTCGCCGGGCCGCAGGCGCAGCGGCCCCCTCGGGGGGCAGGGAGTTACGCGAAGCGAACGACCGTGGGGGCCACATTACTTCGCCTTGAAATCAAGCGAGGCCGAGTTCATGCAGTAGCGCAGGCCGGTATCGGTGGGGCCGTCGGGAAAGACATGGCCCAGGTGCGCGCCGCAGCTGGCGCAAACCGTTTCGGTGCGTGTCATGCCATGGGCACGGTCCACGCGCTCCTCGATCGCGCCCTTGTGCAGTTCCTCGGAAAAGCTCGGCCAGCCGCAGCCTGCATCGAACTTCGCCGAGGCGTCGAACAACTCGGCGCCACAGCAAATGCACTGGTAGGTGCCGTCCGCGCGGTTTTTGTCGTACTTGCCGGTGAAGGGGCGTTCGGTCGCCGCGTGGCGGGTGACTTCGAAGGCCAGCGGCTCGGCCCCTTTTTCGGCCAGCAGGGCTTTCCATTCGCCATCGGTTTTATGGATTTTTTCAGGCATGTCGTCAGATGTAACGTTGATGATGAAGTGGATGAATCACGAGCTGCAGCTGATTTCAATAGAAGCCGCCCAGTCGGGTGGGAAGCCCGCCAGGTCGTTGTGCGCGGGATGCTCTTCAAAGGGGGACTGCAGCACGGCAAGCAAGGTGTTGACACCGGCAAAGTCATTAAGTTTCGCAGCCCGGATGGCTTGCTCGCCCACATGGTTGCGCAGCACGTATTTGGGATTGCTTTTGAGCATCAAATCGGCCCGCAGCCCAGTATCTACCTGCGCGAGGCGCTCTGAATAATGTAGCGCCCAGGCATTGAACGATTCCCGGTCGAAGAACAGGTCGCGGACGGCTTCATGGCCACGTTGCGGGGTGAAGCCGCTCAGGCGGCGCCAGAAGATGGTGTAGTCGACCTTGTTGCTGGCCAGCAGCTTGAAGGTGCTTTCAACCAGGGCTTTGTCGTCGGGCTGCACGTCCGTCAAGCCCAGTTTGGCGCGCATGCGGGCTTCGAGCGCCGCAGGAAACACGGTTTTGTACGACTCCAGCGCCGCCAGGGCCTGCTCCTGCTCGCCTATCAGCGGCAGCAGCGCCTGCCCGAGGCAAAACAGGTTCCAGTAGGCGATGTTCGGCTGCTTGTTGTAGGCATACCGGCCCTCGGTGTCTGAATGGTTGCAGATGTGGCCAGGGTCAAAGGCATCGAGGAACTGGAACGGCCCATAGTCAATCGTCAGGCCCAGAATGCTCATGTTGTCGGTGTTCATCACGCCGTGGCAAAAGCCCACCGCCTGCCAGGCTGCCATCAGGTGCGCCGTGCGTTCGCTGACGGCTTGAAGCAAGGCAGCATAAGGCTGGTTTGCGTCGCGGCAGGCGGGGTAAAAGTTGTCGATGACGTAGTCTGCAAGGGTTTTCAGCTCGTCATGCTGGTCGTTGTAACTGAAATGCTCGAAATGGCCGAAGCGGATGAAGCTGGGCGCTGTACGGGTGACCACCGCCGTTGTTTCGATTTCTTCACGGCGCACTTTCGCGTCCGAGCCGGTCACGCACAAGGCGCGCGTCGTCGGTATGCCCAACGCGTGCATGGCCTCCGAACACAGGTATTCGCGGATGGAGCTGCGCAGCACGGCGCGGCCATCGCCCATGCGGGAGTAGGGGGTGCGGCCTGCGCCCTTCAGTTGAATCTCCAGCCCGCCAGCCGGCAGATCCAGCTCGCCCAGCAAAATGGCGCGGCCGTCGCCCAATTGCCCGGCCCATTGGCCGAACTGGTGGCCGCTGTACACGCTGGCCAGCGGGTCTGAGCCGGGCAGGGTGCGGTTGCCGGTCAGGGCCTCAAGAGCCATGCTGGATTCGAACCATTGCGCATCCAGGCCCATTTCGCGCGCCAGCGCCTGGTTGCGGCTGACCCAGAAAGGATCGGGCAGGGGCTGCGGCTGGAGCCGTGTGTAAAAAGCTGTTCCCAGCCTGGCAAAACGGTTGCGCCATGCCAGAGGAGCCTCGGCGCTAACCTCGGCTTCACGTAAATCCGGGGTAGCATGAATTGCGAAAGTCATCGGCAAATTGTCTCCCAACTGATTTGTACCCACGGATTCACGGGCAATCCCGCAGCCCGATAGTTCCGCGATGCGGCATGATGCGCTGCGGGCAGCCCGCCGATTGACATTTCTTACCAACGCCACTTCCATGGAGACACTTCGATGCTTGGGTTAATGCAAAGCCAGCCACTGCTTATTTCCGGCCTGATCGACTTTGCCGAGCGCCATCATGGCGACGCAGAGATCGTCTCCCGGCGGGTGGAGGGCGACATTCATCGCTACACCTACAAAGACTCAGCCGGGCGCGCCCGCCAGGTGGCCAATGCCCTGGACGCCCTGAAGCTCGCCTTCAGCGACCGGGTGGCCACGCTGGCCTGGAATGGTTACCGCCACTTCGAGCTGTACTACGGCGTCAGTGGATCGGGACGCGTGCTGCACACCATCAACCCGCGGCTGCATCCGGACCAGATCGCCTGGATTGCCAACCACGCGGAAGACCAGGTGCTGTGCTTCGACCTGAGCTTTTTGCCGCTGGTGCAGGCCGTGCACGCCAAATGCGGCACCATCAAGCACTACATTGCGCTGTGCGACGCCGACAAGCTGCCGGTCGATTCAGGGATTCCGAATCTGCAGAGTTATGAAGCCTGGATCAGCCCGCAACCGGCGCAATACACCTGGCCCAGCTTTGACGAAAACACCGCCTCCAGCATCTGCTACACCAGCGGCACCACGGGCAACCCCAAGGCGGCGCTGTACAGCCACCGCTCCAGCACGCTGCATGCCTACGCAGCCGCGCTGCCGGACGTGATGTGCATTTCGGCGCGGGACGCCATCCTTCCGGTGGTGCCCATGTTCCATGTCAATGCATGGGGCATTCCCTACTCGGCGGCCTTGACGGGCGCCAAGCTGGTGTTTCCCGGTCCGGCGCTTGACGGCAAATCCATTTATGAGCTGATCGAGGCCGAAAAGGTGACCTATGCGGCCGGCGTGCCGACGGTCTGGCAGATGTTGCTGACCCACATGAAACCGGCGGGTCTGAAGTTTTCGACGATGCGCCGCACGGTCATTGGCGGTTCGGCCTGTCCGCCGGCCATGATCACCGCCTTCCGGGACGACTACGGTGTAGAAGTCCTTCATGCCTGGGGCATGACCGAGATGAGCCCGCTGGGCACGCTTTGCACGCTCAAGAACAAGCACGATGCCCTGTCCGACGAGGAAAAAATGAAAATTCGCCTGAAGCAGGGGCGTGCGATTTATGGCGTTGACATGAAAATTGTCGATGCCGAGGGCGGGGAGTTGCCCTGGGACGGCAAGACGTTTGGCGATCTGCTGGTTCGCGGCCCCTGGGTCGTGCGCGAGTATTTCAAAAATGAAGGCGGCGATCCGCTGGTCTACAGCGGCGCCGACGGCAAGGAAGGCTGGTTTCCTACTGGCGACGTTGGCACCATCGACCCGGACGGCTACCTTCAGATTACCGATCGCAGCAAGGACGTCATCAAATCGGGCGGCGAATGGATCAGCTCCATCGACGTTGAAAACATCGCTGTCGCCCACCCGGCGGTGGCGATGGCCGCGTGCATCGGCGTGGCGCATCCAAAGTGGGATGAACGCCCCATCGTGGCGGTGGTCAGGAGGCCGGGCATGGACGTCACGCGCGAGGAACTTCTGCGTTTTTACGACGGCAAGATTGCCAAATGGCAGGTCCCTGACGACGTGGTGTTTGTCGAGGCTATTCCAATCGGCGCGACGGGCAAGATGCTCAAGACCCGGCTGCGCGAAATGCTGCGGGACTACGCCTTGCCCACATGAGTCTTGGCAGCTCCACGACCGCACGCACCGGCGCCGGCAGTCGCGTGGGTGATAGGTACTGGGGCAATCCCTGTGTGCCGCGCAGGGCAAAAATGATTACGCTTCAAAGCTGTTATTCAACGGAGACAACCCTATGAAATTTGCTATCAAGACCGTAGCTGCTTGCGCCCTTGTGGCCTGCGCTGGTGCCGCTTTTGCCCAAAAAGGCGAAACTGTAAAAATTGCATTCATCGACCCGCTGTCGGGGCCGTTTGCAAACGTGGGGCAAAACCAGCTCAAAAGCTGGCAGTTTGTTGCGGACAGGCTCAGTGGCTCGAAAAACCCTGCGGGCGTCAAGTTCGAGGTCGTGGGTTTTGACAACAAGGGCTCACCGCAGGAAAGCCTGAACGCGCTCAAGGCCGCCATTGATCAGGGCTTTCATTACGTCACCCAGGGCAACGGTTCCGGCGCCGCGCTGGCCATCTCGGATGCGGTGAGCAAGAACAATGCGCGCAACCCGGGCAAGGAGGTTGTTTTCCTCAACTACGCAGCGGTCGATCCCGCATTGACCAACGAAAAGTGCGACTACTGGCATTTCCGGCTGGACGCGGACACCACCATGAAAATGGAAGCGCTGACCACCTTCATGAAGGACCAGCCCAAGGTCAAGAATGTTTACCTGCTCAACCAGAACTACTCGCACGGCCAGCAGGTCGCCAAATACTTCAAGGAAGGCATTTCGCGCAAGCGGCCTGACGTGAAAATCGTCGGCGAAGATCTCGTGCCACTCGGGCAGGTCAAGGACTTTTCACCGTACGTCGCCAAGATCAAGCAGTCGGGGGCCGACACCATCGTCACCGGCAACTGGGGCGCCGACCTGACGCTGTTTGTCAAGGCTCTGAACGATGCTGGCCTGAAACTGCCGATGTACACCTATTACGCCCAGGTGACCGGCACGCCAACCGCGCTGGCGGCGGGCGGCGACAGCGAGGTTTATGTCATCGCCTATGGTCATGCCAACCACAAGGGTGAAATTGGCGCCATGAGCGCCGACTACAAGAAGAAGTTCAACGACGACTTCTACACCTACGCCACCTACAACGGCATCAATCTGATGGGCGCTGCTATCGCCAAGGCCAAGTCCATTGATCCCGTCAAAGTCGCGGCAGCACTGGAAGGCCTGACCGTTCCAAGCTTCGCCGGTGACGTGACGATGCGCAAGTCAGATCACCAGTTGCAGCAGTCGATGTTTGTGACCAAGTGGCAGAAAGTTGACAAGGTCAACAGCTACAGCGTTGAGAACACGGGCTACACCTTCGCGCCAGTCAAGCAAATGGACGCCTACGTGGCAAGTACGCCCACGAGCTGCCAGATGAAGCGCCCGCCGGGCTGAAACTAGGCCCGCTACCAAACGCCGGCTGAGCGTCAAGCTCAGCCCGGCGTTTTTTTTCATCAATAAACGCGTCGCTTCAGCTCCAATCCCTTTCCTACACACAGGCCGCCATGGAGTTTTACACCATCTCATTGCTGAACGGCATCAGCTACGGCTTGCTGCTCTTCATGCTCAGCTCCGGGCTCACGCTGATTTTCAGCATGATGGGCGTGCTCAATTTTGCGCATGCCTCGTTCTACATGCTGGGCGCGTACTTTGCGTACACCACCACGTCCCTGGTCGGTTTCTGGCCGGCCCTGGTGATTGCGCCGCTTCTGGTGGGGCTGGCCGGGGCAGGTTTCGAAAAGTATTGCCTGCGCCGCGTGCACAAATTCGGGCATGTGCCCGAGCTGCTCATCACCTTCGGGCTGAGCTACATCATTCTTGAGCTGGTGCAGCTGGTGTGGGGCCGCAGCTCGGTGGATTACCGGGTGCCTCAGGCCCTCGACGGGCCGCTGTTTACCCTGTTCGGTACGCAGTTCCCGCTCTACCGTGGTTTCATGATGCTGGTGGCCCTGTTGATGCTGCTTGCCATCTGGCTGCTGCTCACGCGGACCCGCATCGGGCTGGTCATCCAGGCCGCGCTGACGCACCCGGAGACGGTCGAAGCACTGGGGCACAACGTGCCGCGCGTGTTCATGCTGGTCTTTGGCGGCGGCTGTGCGCTGGCGGGACTGGCGGGCGTGATCGGCGGCAACGCCTACGTCACGGAACCCAGCATGGCATTTTCGGTCGGCGGCGTGATCTTTGTGGTGGTGGTGGTCGGCGGCATGGGGTCGCTGGCTGGCGCCTTCCTGGCTTCGCTGCTGATTGGCATCCTTCAAACCTTCGCGGTGGCGATTGATACCTCCGTTCAATCGGCACTGCAGAACGTCGGAGTCATGCTGACGCCCTCGACCTTCGGCTATGCGCTGTGGTCGCTGAAGATCAGCCAGGTGGCGCCCATACTGCCCTACCTGTTGCTGGTGCTGATTTTGATCTTCCGGCCCAAGGGTCTTCTCGGCACGCGGGAGGGCTGACGCATGCGCCATGATGTTTATGAATTCAAGCCGCTCAATATCGGCCGGGCTGTGGTGTGGAGCCTGTTTGCCCTGATCTTGCTGGTGGCACCGCTTGTTTTTACGAGCAGCCTGAGCCAGACCATGCTCAGCCAGATGGGCATTGCCATCATCGTCTGCCTCAGTTACAACATTCTTCTGGGGCAGGGCGGCATGCTCAGCTTCGGCCATGCGGTGTATTCCGGCATGGGTTCGTTTCTGGCGATTCACACGCTCAACAAGATATCCGGTGGCTGGCCTTTGCCCGTGAGCCTGATTCCTGTCGTCGGCGGCCTCGCCAGCATGGCGGTGGCGATTCTCCTCGGCTGGGTCACCACCAAGAAGGCGGCCACGCCGTTTGCCATGATCACCCTGGGTATCGGCGAACTGGTCTGGGCCATGTCCCTGATGTTTCCGGATTTTTTTGGTGGAGAAGGCGGGGTTTCCGGTAACCGCGTCGCAGGGGCCACGCCCTTTGGCATCACCTATGGCCCGCAGATTCAGCTCTATTATCTGATCGCGTTTTACACCTTCATCTGCACCGCGCTGATGTTCGCATTTACCCGCACGCCGTTGGGGCGCATGCTCAATGCCGTCCGGGACAACCCGGAGCGGGTGGAATTCGTGGGCTACGACACGCAGAAGGTGCGCTATTTGTCCTTCATCATTGCGGCGTTTTTTGCCGGTATTTCCGGGGGGCTGGCCGCGCTTAATTTTGAGATCGTCACGTCCGAAGTGGTCAGCGGTTACCGCTCGGGCGCCTATTTGCTGTTCACGTTTCTGGGCGGTGCAACCTTCTTTTTTGGTCCGATCCTGGGCGGTATCCTGATGGTGCTGGCCTTCGTGCTGTTGTCCGAGTTCACCAAGGCCTGGCTGTTGTACCTTGGCCTGATTTTCCTCTTTATGGTGATGTATGCACCGGGCGGCGTGGCCTCCCTCATCATGATGAATCTGCGCGTGGCGGTGTATGGTCATCTGCGCAAGCTGTGGGTGGGCTACCTGGCGCTGGGCGTGACAGCGCTTATCGTCCTGCTGGGCGCAGCCACCATGATCGAGATGCTTTATCACCTGCAACTCAATGAAGCACTGGGGCCCGAATTGACTTTTCTGGGCGCCAATCTCAACTCGAAAGGACTCAACAGCTGGTTCGGTGCGGCTTTCGTCATGCTGACCGGCCTGGGCCTGTTTGAGGTGTGCCGGAGGCAATTTCTCAAGGAGTGGGGTCTGATTCAGGAAAGCATCGAAAAAGAAATCAAGCGGAGGGAATCGCTTTGAATGCTTCGACCAACGGGACACACGCCGATGCCCGCAGCGAAGGGGCGCGCCAGCCAGATTCACCCCGCGCAGTGGTAAGCGTAGGGGCTACATATGCCCTGGAACTGAAAGATTTGCGCAAGAGCTTCGGCAAAACCGAAATCATTCGCGGCATCAACCTGGCTGTTCCTGCGGGCGAGCGCGTGGGCATCATTGGCCCGAACGGTGCCGGTAAATCAACCCTGTTCAATCTCATCAGCGGCCGTTTTGAGCCCAGCAGTGGCGACGTCCTGCTCAACGGTCAGCGCCTGAATGGCAAAAAGCCCTTCGAAATCAACCGCATGGGCTTGAGCCGAAGTTTCCAGATCACCAATATCTTCCCCAAGCTCAGCGTTTTCGAGAACCTGCGCTGCGGTGTGCTGTGGAGCCTGGGTTACAAATACACCTTCCTGAAATTCCTGGCTGACCTTGATGATGCCAACGACCGCGCCGAGGAATTGATGCGCATGATCAAGCTCGACAAAAAGCGCGATGTGCTGGCGATCAACCTGACCTACGCCGAACAGCGGGCCCTTGAAATCGGCATCACGATTGCCGGCGGGGCCAATGTCATCCTGCTTGACGAGCCCACCGCCGGCATGAGCCGCTCCGAGACCGGTCGCTTTATCAACCTGATCAAGGACGTGACCGTGGGCAAGACACTGCTCACGGTCGAGCACGATATGGGTGTGGTGTTCGGGCTGGCCGACAAGATCGCTGTGGTCGTGTACGGCGAGGTGATTGCCTATGACACGCCCGACGCGGTGCGCGCAGACCAGCGCGTGCAGGAAGCGTATCTGGGTTCTTCCGTGGCCGACCAGCAAGCACAGGGCCATTGAGCATGCTACAGATCAAAAACCTTCACGCCTTTTATGGCAAAAGCCATGTGCTGCATGGCGTCTCGTTCGATGTGCAGCCCGGCGAGATCGTGGCCCTGCTGGGCCGCAATGGTTCGGGCCGGTCCACCACGGCGAAAGCCATCATGGGGCTGGTCGATTGCCAGGGTTCAATACTCTGGAAGAACGCCGAAACGGTAGGCAAGAAGGCCTACCAGATCGCCCACCTGGGCATCGGCTATGTGCCAGAGAACCGCGATATCTTCCCCAAGCTGACCGTTCATCAAAACCTGTTGCTGGGCCAGAAAGGTACGGGGAAGGGCTCCCGCTGGACCTTCAAGGACATGTACACCATGTTCCCGCGTTTGCTGGAGCGCCAGCACACAGAGGCGGGGGTGCTCTCGGGCGGCGAGCAGCAGATGCTGACGCTGTGCCGAACGCTCATGGGTGACCCGGACCTCATCATCATTGATGAACCCACCGAGGGCCTGGCGCCCAAAATTGTCGAACTGGTAGGTCAATATCTGCAGACGCTAAAGGCCAAAGGCATTTCGGTGCTGCTGATCGAACAAAAATTGACGATTGCCATGGCCATTTCCGACCGTGCGCTGGTGATGGGCCACGGAAGCATCGTGTTTCATGGCACGCCAGACAGCCTGCGCGCCGATGCCTACACGCGCAAAGAGTGGCTTGAGGTTTAGCATATGGCTTTTCAGCTTGTCTCTAATAGGACATAGCTGATTCTCAAGAACTTGCGGCGTGCCAAAGCCGCCCTACAATAATAAAAGAACGACCGTACTATTTTTCGGAATGCGCCGGGCCGTAAGGCCCGAAGCGATATTCCCAGCCGACAGCAAGTTCCCATCAACGAAGGAAGCCTTTCATGACCACTCACTATGAAGTCCACGGCAGCGTGGCTGTCATCACCCTGAACAACCCGCCCGTCAATGGACTTGGACATGCAACCCGCCAGGGCATTACCGATGGACTGGCGAAGGCTAATCACGATGCGGCCATCAAGTCGATCGTGATCACCGGCGCCGGCAAGGCGTTTTCGGGCGGCGCGGACATCAAGGAATTCGGCTCGGCGAAGGCGACTGCGGAGCCCAACCTGCTGAGCGTCATCCTGGCGATTGAAAATTCGGCCAAACCGGTAGTCGCTGCCGTTCATTCAGTGTGCATGGGCGGCGGCCTCGAGCTGGCGCTGGGTTGCCACTACCGCATAGCCGCACCGGGCTGCAGCGTGGCCCTGCCGGAAGTCAAGCAGCCGCACCGGGCTGCAGCGTGGCCCTGCCGGAAGTCAAGCTCGGCCTGCTGCCCGGCGCCGGTGGAACGCAGCGCTTGCCGCGCGCGTTGGGCGTCGAACCCGCGCTGAACATGATCGTCAGTGGTGAACCGGTCAAAAGCGAATTGCTGGCCCAGATTCCCGGCCAAAAGCTGTTCGACAAGATGTCGCAGTCCGCAGAATCGCTGGCCGAGGAAGCGCTGGCGTTTGCACAGTCGGTAGCCGATACGCGGCCGCTTCCTCTGGTGCGCAATCTGCCTTGCAAGCATCCGAACGGCGACGCGTATTTTCAGTTTGCGCGCAATATGGTCAAGGGCATGGCTAAAAACTACCCGGCGCCCCTTAAATGTGTGGACGCTGTCGAGGCGGCGACCAAACGCAAGTTTGACGACGGCATGGTCCTTGAACGCGAGACCAAACGCAAGTTTGACGACGGCATGGTCCTTGAACGCGAGTTTTTCACCAACCTGATGTTCACACCCGAAAGCCGTGCGCTTCGCCATATCTTCATGGCCGAGCGCGCTGCGTCGAAAATCCCGGACGTGCCCGCAGACACGCCGCAGCGCGAGATTAAATCCATTGCGGTTATTGGCGCAGGCACTATGGGCGGCGGCATTTCGATGAATTTCCTCAACGCCGGCATTCCCGTGAAGATGCTGGAAATGAAACAGGACGCGCTCGACCGTGGCATCGCCACCATCCGCAAAAATTACGAGTCGCAGGTCAAGAAAGGCAAGCTCAAGCAGGACAAGTACGAGCAGCGCATGAGCCTGCTCACCACCACGCTGAGCTACGACGACCTGAAAGACGCCGACATGGTGATCGAGGCTGTGTTTGAGGAGATGGGCGTGAAAGAAAAAGTCTTCAAGGAGCTGGACCGCGTGATGAAGCCCGGCGCCATTCTGGCGTCCAACACCTCCACGCTGGACATGAACCGGATTGCTGGCTTCACCCAGCGCCCGCAGGACGTCATCGGCACCCATTTCTTCAGCCCCGCCAACGTGATGAAACTGCTGGAGGTGGTGCGCGCCGAGAAAACCGCCAAGGATGTCCTGGCCACGGTGATGGCGCTGGGCAAAAAAATCAGGAAAACATCGGTGGTGTCTGGCGTGTGCGATGGCTTCATCGGCAACCGGATGATCGAGCAGTACAGCCGCCAGGCGGGCTTTTTGCTCGAAGAAGGCTGCACGCCCGCGCAGGTTGACAAGGCGGTCGAGAAGTTCGGTTTCGCCATGGGCCCCTTCCGCATGGGCGATCTTGCGGGCAACGATATCGGCTGGGCCATTCGCAAGCGCCGTTACCAGGAAAAGCCCGGCATGAAGTACAGCAAGACCGCTGATCTGCTGTGCGAGATGGGTCGCTACGGCCAGAAGACGGGTGCCGGCTGGTACGACTATGTTCCCGGCAAACGCGACGCCATTCCTTCACAGGTGGTGGTCGACATGATCGACAAACATCGCAAGGACATCGGCGTGACCCCGCGCAAGATTTCTGATGAGGAAATTGTCCAGCGCCTGGTCTATTCGCTCGTCAACGAGGGCGCGCATATTCTGGAGGACGGCATTGCGTCCAAGGCAAGCGACATCGACATGGTTTATTTGACCGGCTACGGCTTTCCGATTCACCGCGGTGGTCCGATGCTTTACGCCGATCAGGTGGGCCTTTTCAACGTGGTGCAGAGCATGAACCGCTTTGCGCAAAACCCGCTCGACGACGCCAGCTTCTGGAAGCCCGCGCCTCTGCTGGCCCGACTCGCCGCCGAAGGCAAGACCTTCAATTAACCTGAGACCTTGCGGGACTGACCGCTGCGGTACATCCGCAAGCTCTGTCCCCAAAACTTTTAAGGATTCCCATGACCTCCGCTGTAATCGTATCGACTGCCCGCACCCCTCTTGCCAAAAGCTGGAAGGGTTCCTTCAACATGACGCACGGTGCCACGCTGGGCGGTCACGCGGTCGAGCACGCCCTCAAGCGCGCCGGCATCGAGGCCGCCGAAGTCGACGACGTGATCATGGGCTGTGCCACGCCCGAGGGCGCGACCGGCTCCAACATCGCGCGGCAGATCGCACTGCGCGCTGGCATGCCGGTCACGGTGTCCGGCATGACAGTGAACCGCTTTTGCTCGTCCGGCCTGCAAACCATCGCCCTGGCGGCGCAGCGCATCATTGCGGGTGAGGCCGACATTTACGTCGCAGGCGGCGTCGAAAGCATCTCGTGCGTGCAGCAGGAGGCCAACACCCACATGCTGCAGGATGGCTGGCTGCTCAAGAACAAGCCCGAAATCTACTGGAACATGCTTCAGACGGCAGAGCAGGTCGCCAAGCGCTACGGCATTTCGCGCGAGCGCATGGACGAGTACGGCGCGGGCAGCCAGCAAAAAGCCACGGCTGCGCTGGCGGCGGGCCTGTATGAAGCAGAAATCGCACCGATCACCGTGACCATGGGCGTGGCCGACCCGGTGATGGGCCTGACGACGAAGAAAGTCACTGTCAGCAACGACGAAGGTATCCGCGCCGGGACCACGAAAGAAGGCATCAGCGGCATCAAGCCGGCTATTCCGGGCGGCGTGATTGCAGCCGGTAACGCCAGCCAGTTCTCGGACGGCGGCGGCGCCGTGGTCATGATGGACGAGAAGCTTGCCGAGAAAAAAGGCATGAAACCGCTCGGCCGATTCCTCGGCTTTGCGGTGGCCGGCTGCGAGCCCGATGAAATGGGCATTGGCCCGGTCTTCGCCATTCCGAAGGTGCTGGCCAAACTGGGCCTGAAGGTCAGCGACATCGACCTGTGGGAGCTGAACGAGGCCTTTGCCGTGCAGGTGCTTTATTGCGCTGACAAGCTGGGCATTCCGATGGATAAACTGAACGTCAATGGCGGCGCAATTGCCGTCGGCCACCCCTATGGCGTCACAGGCCAGCGCCTGACCGGCCATGCGCTGATTGAAGGCAAGCGCCGGGGCGCCAAGCGGGTATGCGTGACGATGTGCATTGGCGGCGGCATGGGCGCTGCGGGTGTCTTCGAGGTGCTCTGACACTCGCGCACCAGGGGTTTTCATCTGGCTGATGGGAAACCCTCCTGCGGGCACATCGCTCCACCAGCAGGTTAAAAACCAGTCAGCCCGCCCCTACGCACACCAGTCGTGCCTGTTCACGCCCCAGCAGGCCGCTATGTGGGCCTTCAGCCGCGACAGGCCACATTGCAAGCATCCGTCAATGTCGAACGGACGGCTGCTCACCCTGCCATGACTTCACAGTCCAAGAAAGCGCATACGGATCGCGTCCTGGAGCAGGTAATGCAAAGATGCCATACCCAGCCCGGACACACCGAAGATCGTGATCCACGAGTCAGCATCCAGCGACACCATGCCCAACACGTCGCGCAGTGGCGACCAGTAAACTGCGGCGCCATGCAATAACGGTGCGCTGATCAGCAAACACCACACCGCTGTCCGCTGACGGACCGACGCCGTTGATCCGCGCTCACTGCGGGTCAAACGGTACAGTACATAAAGACCCATCAGCACGATCACAGATACGGCTGCGGTCCTGCCATATTGCTCTGCCCGATCCTGAAACAGGAAAAAATTGGCGTAAACAAACAGCGAAAAAAATGCCGTACACAGACCCGCCAGGAGCGCAAACTTTAACGGTCCCCGGAGAAAGTTATCTGTCGACTGCTTGCCGACCGCCGGGGCCAGAAGTGTGAGCAGTGTGGCAGGCGCGCCGATGGTCAGCACGTCGATCCACGTGATGTCGCGTGGACTTAGTGGAAAACCCAGTCCGACGAAGCCGACGAAGCCGACAAAAAACAGGCTGTAAACGTTCTTGGTAAGGAACAACTGCATGATGAGCCTGATGCTGTGAATGATCCGGTCGCCTTCCTGCGAAAGGGCAGGCAGGTGCGCAAACGAATCTTTCAGCAGCACAATATCCGAAACATCCCGCGCCGCCGCCGCTCCCGAATTCATGGCAACTCCGATGTCTGCCTGCTTGAGGGCCAGCACGTCATTGACACCGTCCCCGACCATGCCTGCAAAGTCACCTGCTTCCTGCAGGCACTTGATGATCTGTTGCTTTTGTTGGGGTATCAATCGGCCGAAGAACTGGCTTTCATGGACCGCCCTGTTGAACGCGTCTGGTGCCAGGGCAGCCAGTTCGGGACCGCTGATGGTTGATCCAGAAGGAGTCATGCCAGCCTGGCGGGCCACTGCCGACACAGTCTCGGGGTTGTCGCCGGATAGAACTTTGAGGGCGACCCCCCGTGCTTCGTAGAACCTGATGGCGCCGGCGACCTCCGGGCGCAGTTCGTCTTTCAAGACCACGAAGCCGAGGAGCAACAAGTCGCCTTTCAGCGGCAGGACTTGTTCAGTGCGCGCAAACGTCAAAACCCTCAACCCGCGCTGGCGGAAGTCGGCGAGCTGCGCCCTTTGCGTAGCTGTTAGCGTGTTTTCGGCCATTGCCTCGGGCGCCCCCAGCCATAAAGAGACTTCTTCCCCGTGAACGGCTACGCGCACGGCGCTCGTCTTGTGCTCGGTGCTGAAAGGCACTTCGTCGATCGCGGTGCCCGCCCGCGCGGGTATGGTGGATGCGAGCGCGTCCGTGGTCTGGTTTTTTCCACGCATTGCGCCGAGAAATAGTCCCAGGAAGCCCACCAGCTCGTCATGACTTTCGGTGAAGGGCACCAGGGTTTCAAACAGCAAACGGTTGGTGCCCAGCGTACCCGTTTTGTCCATGCACAGTACCGTCAGATGCGCCAGCGACTCGACCGCCCCAAGCTTTTGCACCAGCACCTGCTTGCGGGCTGCTCGCAGCGCGCCCATGGCGAATGCCAGCGTGGAAATCAGGATCAGTCCTTCCGGCACCAAGGCCTTGATCACCGTGACCAGGGACAAAATGGTTTCTTTCGGGGACAGGTGCTTGATGTAGGCCGACATAAGCAACAAAACCACCAGCGCACCCAGAATGGCAGTCAGTGCCTTGACAACGGTGTTGATACTTTTTTGCGTTGGCGTCAGCGCCAGTTTGTAGCTTCTGGCCTGGGCCGTCAGGGTGTTGGCGCCAGAATCTGCGCCAACACGCGTAGCCAGGTAGTAGCCCGTCCCGCTGACACAGTAGGTACCGGAGAGCAGGGCATCACCGGTGTGTTTGCCAACCGCAGTTGCCTCTCCAGTCAGCAGCGATTCGTCCATCACGACTGCAGCAGACGGCGCAAGCTCGCCGTCTGCGATCACCTGGTCGCCGGATGCCAGATGCACCAGATCGCCTTTGACCACCTCTTCGCTGGGAATCTGCTGGTCGTGGCCATCCCGCCGTACCGTGACCATACGACGCTGCAACAGCGCCAGCCGGTCCAGCGCCCATTTGGCGCGGAATTCGCTGATCATGCCGACCAGGATGTTGGCAACGGTGACGATGGACACAAACACCGCATCGCTGGTGGCTCCGACGGCCAGCAATCCCCCGACAGACGCGGTCAATATCGCATTGAAGGCCGTCACAACGTTGTTGCGCAAGATGCCTGAGACGGTGCGCGTCGTGAACTTGTCAATGCGGTTGACCTGGCCGTGCGCACGCCGTTCGTTGACCTCGGTTTGGGTCAGGCCAGGGTTTTCAGGTGGCGACAGCATAGGAGCAGACTCCGTTCAAAGGTACAAAAAGCAATGGTCTGTTGCGCCCCAAGGTGCGCTCGAAGATGCGCTCCCTGCGTCCGACAGCCAGCATGCCTCGCGGTTCACCCTGGCCACGTCGCCACCATAAAAACAACAAACACGCTCACCCCCGTCAGGCTTGACAGCAGCACAGCGCCGGCCCCACAGTCCTTGGCCAATTGAATGGCGGGATGCCGCTCGGGATGGAGACGATCCAGCGCGTGCTCCAGCGCCGTGTTGAAAAGCTCTGCCGCCAGCACAAGGCCGCAGTTCATCAGCAGCAACGCCCACCAGACCGGGGCTGGTTGTCGCCATAGAAGCATGAGCACCACGCCCACGGCAACCATAACCTCCTGACGGAAGCTTTTTTCACTTCGCCAGGCGCTTCGCAAGCCTTGCCACGCAAACCCCAGTCGTCTGCGAAACGGTTGATTTTTCATCGGGTGCCCCGGTGTGACGCTGTCTGCAGGTAACCTGGCTGCGTGCCTGAAATAGCAAGGTATCACGCGTCAGCCAATGCTTTGTGCAGAGTATGCTCTGCGCTGAACAGGAGCCTGTATACGTATCGGCCGGGCAGGCCGGATTCTCCGGACTTCTGGTCATGCCTGCTGGCTTGATTGTTGTCGCGCTGCTTTTTGTCGACTACGAACGCAGGCTGTGGCAACGCGTCGCCCCGATCATGCGCCCCGTCGCCCCCAGGCTGTCAGGTAGCCCGAGTGCCGCCCTTCATAATGAGCGATCACTGATTGTTTCGGGACTCAGGGATGCTTGCGCGACGCGCGAGGGTATCGTCAACGTGACGCAACCCATGCACGGCAGGAACGCTGCGGGAGACCCGTTCTGGATGGCTGGCCAGGCCGTGGTGCCTGTCATGCCTTTTTTGAAAGATTGCAAACCATGACCTTGCGTAAAACGCTGGATTTCTTCCTGTACGACTGGCTCAACGCCGAATCGCTGAACCAGCGCACGCGCTTTGCCGACCACTCGCGCGAGACCTTCGGAGCGGTGTTTGACACCTGCGAACGCATCGCGCGCGAAAAGTACGCGCCGTTCAACCGCACGGTGGATACGCAGGAGCCGCATTTCGACGGCGAAAAAGTCATCCTGCCGCAAGCCACGCATGACGCGCAGAAGGCCTACGCGGCTTCGGGCATGCTCAGCGCCGCGCAGGACTACGAGATGGGCGGCATGCAGTTGCCCTACACCATCGAAGCGGCGGCTAATGCCTTTTTTGCGATGGCTTCTGTGAGCATCGGCTCGGGCATGCTGACCACCGGCAACGCCAACTTGCTGATGGTGCATGGCACGCCCGTGCAAAAAGAAGTGTTTGCCAAGAACGAATTTTCCGGGCGGTTTTCCGGAACCATGTGCCTTTCGGAGCCGCAGGCAGGCTCGTCCCTGAGTGACGTGACCACCCGCGCCGTGCCCGACGGGGAAGACTTTATGGGCGAGCCCCTGGGCCCGCGCTACCGCCTGAAGGGCAACAAGATGTGGATTTCTTCCGGTGAGCATGAGCTGACCGAGAACATCATCCACCTCGTCCTGGCCAAGATTCCCGGGCCGGACGGCAAACTCATACCGGGCACACGCGGCATTTCGCTGTTCATCGTGCCCAAAAAACTGGTCAACGCACAAGGAGAACTCACGGGTGTGCGCAACGACGTGGCGCTGGCGGGGCTGAACCACAAGCTCGGCTGGCGCGGCACCACCAACACGCTGCTCAATTTTGGCGAAGGCAAGTATCCTGTCAACGACCAGGCCGGAGCCGTGGGCTACCTCGTCGGCAAGCCGCACGAGGGCCTGCGCTGCATGTTCCACATGATGAACGAAGCCCGTATCGGCGTCGGCCTGGCGGCGACGATGCTGGGTATGGCTGGCTACCACGCGTCCTTGGACTACGCGAAAAACCGCCCCCAGGGCCGACCGATGGGGCCAGGCGGCAAAGACCCGGCCCAGCCGCAGATCCGCATCATCGAACACGCCGATGTGCGCCGCATGCTGCTGGCGCAAAAAGCGTATTGCGAAGGCGCGCTGGCGCTTGAGCTGTATTGCGCCCGGCTGGTTGATGAACACCACACCGCCGATACGCAGGCTGCCGACGACGCGCGCCTGCTGCTGGAAGTGCTGACGCCGATTGCCAAAAGCTGGCCCAGCGAGTGGTGCCTGGAGGCCAATTCGCTGGCGATTCAGGTGCATGGCGGCTATGGCTACACACGGGATTTCCCGGTCGAGCAGTACTGGCGTGACAACCGCCTCAACATGATCCATGAGGGCACGCACGGCATTCAGGCGCTGGACCTGCTCGGCCGCAAGGTGCTGATGGAAGGGGGCAGGGGGCTGGAACTGCTGGCCGGGCGCATGACCGCCACCATCGCACGCGCCCGCGAGTTGCGTGAACTGGCCGCCCACGCCGCCGCACTGGCCCAGGCGCTGCAGCACGTAGGCCGTGCCACAAAGGCGGCATGGTCCACCGGCAACCCCACCGAGGCGCTGGCCAACGCGGTGCCCTACATGCAGGCCTTCGGGCACACCGTGTTGGCCTGGATCTGGCTGGATGTCTGCGTTGCCACACTTGACCCGGCCCGGCCAGTCGCTACAAATTCGATAGCTGCCCGCGCAGGTAATACGGGGGCTGCACGCTACTTTTATCACTATGAATTGCCCAAGGTGGCCGCCTGGCTGCAGGTGGTCGAATCGCGGGACATGACCTGCGCCGAGCTGCCCGAAGAGGCTTTCTGATGGGGTTTTTCAAGCCATCGACCGGTGGCTCCTCGAGCAAATCGGTGGCACGGCTGCAGGCGTTGATCTGGGTGCTGATTTACGCCGGGCTTCTCACGCTGGTACTGGGCCTGTCGGTCGCACGCATCGACCACGCCGTGGGCTGGTCCATGGTCGCCATCGGTGGCGCCATGGCTGCGGTGGGCTTCCTGCTGATCTGGGTACGATCCCGCATGGAGGTCAGAAAATGATCCGGCACATCGTGATGTGGACCCTGAAAAAACCCGGCGACGCTGGCCATTTCAAGGCGCAGCTGGACACCTGTGCCGGGCTTGTTCCCGGGATGCACAGATTCGAAGTCGCCATCCGGACAGCGGCGCTTGAAGCCAACTGCGATGTTGTGCTTTACTCCGAGTTCACCGACGCGGCAGCACTCGCCGCCTACCAGAATCATCCACACCACCAACAGATCAGCGCCGGCCTGGGCCCCTTGCGGGCCACCCGCAGCGTGCTCGATCACGACCTTGAAGGAACCACCCCATGACGCAAGACAAAGTCCGCACCATCCAGCAACTTTTCGACCTGACCGGCAAAACCGCGCTGGTGACGGGTGGCTCGCGCGGGTTGGGCCTGCAACTGGCGCAGGCCCTTGGCGAGGCGGGGGCGAAGGTCATGCTCAGCTCTCGCAAGGCTGAAGACCTGCAGGAGTCGGCCGCCGAACTCAAGGCGGCCGGCATTGATGTGGACTGGATTGCCGCCGACTGCTCCAAAGAGGCCGACATCCGTGCCCTGGCCGACGAAACCATCAAGCGCTTTGGCCATGTCGATATTCTGCTCAACAACGCCGGCGCGGCCTGGGGTTCACCGGCTGAAGACCATCCCGTTGAGGCATGGGACAAGGTGATGAACCTCAACATTCGCGGCTACTTTATTTTGAGCCAGCACATTGCCAAGCACAGCATGATTGCGCGCAAGTCGGGCCGCATCATCAACGTCGCGTCCATTGCCGGCCTGGGTGGCAACCCGCGCGAGATGACCACCATCGCCTACAACACCTCCAAGGGTGCCGTTGTCAACTTCACGCGCGCGCTGGCCTGCGAATGGGGTGCCTACAACATCACCGTGAACGCCATTTGCCCCGGCTTTTTCCCCAGCAAGATGACCATGGGCACTCTCAAGGCGCTAGGCGAGGAGAAATTAGCCGCCCACGCACCGCTGCGCCGCCTGGGCGACGACGAAGACCTCAAGGGGCTGTGCGTGCTGTATGCGTCCGACGCCGGCAAACACATCACCGGCCAGTGGCTGGCGGTGGATGGCGGCGTGAGTGTTGTGACCGGTGGATAGCCATGTGGCCCCCACGTTCGTTCGCTTCGCGTAACTCTCTGCCCCCCGGGGGGGCCGCTGCGCCTGCGGCCCGGCGAAGCCGGTTCCGCGGCCCCGGCTTGTATGTCCGGGTCCCACCGTCGCTGGCCTTGCCTCGTCTTACCCCGTTCGCCCTGAGGTATCGAAGGGTGCCCCCCGAGGGGACTTCCGCTCGTCCTGAGGTATCGAAGGATGTGCCTGCGGCCCGGCAAAACCGGTTCCGCGGCCCCGGCTTGAATAAGCCGCGCCCATGTTCGTTCGCTTCGCGCAAATTTCCTCCGTTCGCCCTGAGGTATCGAAGGGTGCCCCGCCTTGGCTGGCCTTGCCTGGGTCGGTCCGGCCGCACATGGCTGGCCTCTGATTTTGAAGGGACACCATGAACTTCGGCGCCGACATTCCGTTTGTCACGCATCTCGGTTTTGCGCTGGAGCGGTTTGATGGGGGTGAGTCCGCCATCGGCTACACGCCGCAGCCCGCGCACCTGAACTCCTTCGCCGTCACGCACGGCGGCGCCATCATGACGCTGCTCGACGTGACGATGGCCACAGCGGCCCGCAGCGTGCAAAAAGACATGGGCGTGGTCACCATCGAGATGAAAACCAGCTTCATGCAGCCCGCGCCGGGTGACGGCAGCCGCCTGACCGCCAAAGGCCGGCTGATACACCGCACGGCCACACTCGCGTTCACGGAAGCGACCCTGTACGACGCCGCTGGCAAGGCTTGCGCGCACGCCACGGGCACGTTCAAATACGTCAAGCGCCTGCCGACGGGCCCGAGAAGCGTGCAGGGCCTCAATGCGCCTGACGCGGCGCAAGGCCCGATCTCCACCGACTGAGCTGCCGCAGCGCCTGATTTTTGCCAGATAAAGCATCAAATCGTGCCACAGCCCAGTAAATACATGCGCCAACGGCTATCAAAAGGATAGCGGATTCGCAGCCTTGCCGATTCAACTGAACCCAAGCGATCCCCATCCATTCCAACCCCACACCTCCCGGAGAACCTCATGCCCCTCAACCAGCAAATCCTTCTCGACAACCGCCCCACCGGCGAGGCCATGGCCAGCAACTTCAAGCTGGTGAGCGGGGACACGCCGGCGCTCAAGGATGGCGAGGTCCTGGTGCGTCACCACTACCTCAGTCTTGATCCCTACATGCGCGGCCGCATGAACGAAAGCAAAAGCTATGCGGTTCCGCAGGCGCTTGGCCAGGTCATGCAGGGCGGCACGGCAGGTGAAGTCGTCGAAAGCCGCTCGCCCAAATTCAAAACTGGCGACCAGGTGGTCGGCATGGGCGGCTGGCAGCACTACAGCGTGGTCGATGCCGCGCAGCCGGGCGCCCTGCGCAAAGTCGATACGACGCATGTGCCGCTGTCGCATTACCTCGGCGCGGTCGGCATGCCCGGTGTGACGGCCTGGTACGGCCTGGTCAAGATCATCGCGCCGCAGGCCGGCAACACCGTCGTGGTCAGCGCCGCAACGGGCGCGGTAGGCAGCGCCTTCGCGGCACTCGCCAAGGCGCGCGGCTTGCGGGCCGTCGGTATCGCCGGCGGGCCCGAGAAATGCAAATACGCCACCACCGAACTCGGCTTTGATGCCTGCATCGACTACAAGCTTCACCAGGATGCGGCTTCACTCTCGAAAGCGATCAAACAAGCCTGCCCGGACGGCATCGACGGGTATTTCGAAAACGTCGGCGGCATGGTGCTCGACGCCGTGCTGCCGCTGATGAACGCCTTTGGGCGCATTGCACTGTGCGGCATGATTGCCGGCTACGACGGCAAGCCGGTTCCCCTGAGCTACCCGGCGCTGATCCTGATGAGTCGGTTGAAGATCCAGGGCTTTATCGTCAGCGAGCACATGGAAATCTGGCCCGAAGCGCTGCAGGAACTCGGCACGCTGGTGGCCACCGGCAAGCTCAAGCCACGCGAAAGCGTGGCCCACGGGCTCGCGGCGGCCCCGGACGCTTTCCTGGGCCTGCTCAAGGGTAAAAACTTTGGCAAGCAGGTTGTCAAGCTGATTTGACGTGCCGGCCCCGCCCTTGAACGACGCCTTGAAAGTCTTGTGATGGTCAGCACGCACGACGTTATCAATCAGAGCGTGCCGCTGGTGGGCTACAACCTGTTTGAGACCAACCGGCCGCTGCAGGCGGCGCTTGAGTTCAATGCGCCGGCGCTCGACACTACAGCGCTCGGCACGCTGGGCGCCGCGCTGGGAAGCGCCGACATGCAGACCCATGCGCGCCTTGCCAACACGCACGCGCCCGAACTGCACAGCCACGACCGCTTCGGCCGGCGTATCGATACGGTCGAATTTCATCCCAGCTACCACGCGCTGATGACGCTGGCGACGGGTGCAGGTCTGCATGGCACGCCCTGGGCAAGCCCTGACCCCGACCGTCAACCGAACGGTGAGGACTCGTCAGCCCACGTCGAACGCGCCGCAGGCTTCATGCTGTTCACCGAGCTGGAGCCGTCCATCCTGTGCCCGATTTCGATGACCTATGCGGTCACGCCAGCGCTGCGCAGCAACGCTGCCCTCTACGCTGACTGGGGCCCCAGGCTCACGGGCCGCAGCTACGACCCCGCGCTCAGGCTGTGGAAAGAAAAAACCGGCGTCACCATGGGCATGGGCATGACGGAAAAGCAGGGCGGCTCGGACGTCCGGGCCAATACCACGCAGGCGGTTCGCGACGGCAGCGATGGCTGGGGTGAGCGGTACCGGCTCACCGGCCACAAGTGGTTTTTCTCGGCACCCATGTGCGACGCCTTCCTGGTGCTGGCACAAACCAGCCACGGTTTGAGCTGCTTTTTTCTGCCCCGCGTGCTGCCCGACGGCTCCCTGAACGCCATTCGCATCCAGCGCCTCAAAGACAAGCTCGGCAACCGGGCCAACGCCAGCTCCGAGGTCGAGTTTGACGAGGCGCATGCCTGGCTGGTGGGCGAAGCAGGCCGGGGTGTACCGCAGATTCTTGAGATGGGCACCATGACGCGGCTCGACTGCGCGCTGGGCACCAGCGGCCTGATGCGTCAGGCGCTCAGCCTGGCGCTCAACCACACGTCGCAGCGAAGCGCCTTCGGCAAGTTGCTGATCGAGCAGCCGCTGATGCGCAATGTGCTGGCTGACCTCGCTATCGAAAGTGAAGCTGCCTGCGAACTATCCATAAGGCTTGCAAGGGCTTTTGATCATAAAAACGATGCTCAGGAAGCGCTCATGGCGCGCCTGCTCACGCCGATTGCGAAGTTCTGGATCTGCAAGCGCGGCAGCCACTTTGC
>NCGI01000341.1 GCA_002256925.1 Polaromonas sp. 28-63-22 | reverse complement strand
TCCACCCCTTCGGCAATCACGCCCAGGCCCAGGCTTTGCGCCAGGCCGATGATGGTGCGCGCGATGGCCGCGTCGTTGGGGTCGGTCAGCACGTCCTTGACAAAAGCGCGGTCGATCTTGAGCTGGTCCAGCGGCAGGTGTTTGAGGTAGGACAGCGCCGAGTAGCCCATGCCGAAATCGTCGATCGACAGGGTCACGCCGGCCTCCTTGAGCATGCCCATTTTGGCGACGGTGACCTCCATGCCGGTGGCCAGCAGGCTCTCGGTCAGTTCGAGCTTGAGCCGGTTGGGCGCAATGCCGTGCTGCCGGATGATCTTCAGCACGCTCTCGACAAACTCCGGATGGCGGAACTGGCGCGCGCTCACGTTGACCGCAATGCTCAAGGCTTCGGTCTGCGGATGCAGCGCCCAGCGCGCCAGTTGCGCGCAGGCTGACTCAATGACCCATTGGCCCAGCGGCAGGATCAACCCGCTTTCTTCGGCCTGCGTGATGAACGCGTCGGGGCCCATGAGCCCGCGCGCCGGATGCTGCCAGCGGACCAGCGCCTCGACGCCCAGCATGCGCTCGCCCGGCCCGACCTGCGGCTGGTAGTGCAGCACGAACTCGTGGTCCTGCAGCGCCTGGCGCAGTTGCGAGCTCAGCGCGGCGTTGGCCGTCGCGGCCGCCTGCATCGCGGGATCGAAAAAGCACACCGCGTTGCGCCCGGCCGCCTTGGCCTGGTACATCGCCAGATCAGCCTGCTTCAGCAAATCGCCAATGCCGTGCTGCTGCTGGCTGAAGCAGGTGATGCCGATGCTGCAGGTGCCGTGGTAGGCGTGGCCGGCCAGTTCGTAGGGCTCGCTCAGTGCGGCGCGAATTTTCTCGCCGGCCGCGCGCGCCCGGTCGATGGCCAGATCGGGGTCGTCACCGAGATGCTCCAGCATGACGACGAACTCGTCGCCGCCCAGCCGCGCCACGGTGTCGCTCAGACGCACCGATCCGGCCAGGCGAATGGCGACCTGCTGCAGCAACTGGTCGCCGCGCGCATGGCCGAGCGAGTCGTTGAGCACCTTGAAATGGTCCAGGTCGATGAACATCAGCACGCCGATGTCGCGCGTCCGGCCGCTGCGTGTGAGCGCGCTTTTCAGGCGGTCCATCAGCAACTGGCGGTTGGGCAGCTGCGTCAGTGTGTCGTAGAAGGCCAGGTGCTCGATCTCGTCCTCGGCGGCCTTGCGTTCGGTGATGTCGCGCGCCACCGCCACCCAGTGCGTGAGGCCGCGGTTGAAGTAGTCCACCGGCACGATTTCCAGTTCGATCCAGTACAGCGTGCCGTCTTTCTTGTAGTTGACCAGCTCGGCGCGCACCGGCTGCGCCTGCGTCAGCGCCTCGCGGATGCGGTCGAGCTCGGCGCGCTGGGTCAGCGGCCCCTGCAGCATGCGTGGCGCCTTGCCCAGCACCTCGTCGCGGCTGTAGCCGGTGTGCTTTTCGAAGGCGTCGTTGACGAACACGATGCGCGGGCCGGGTTCATCGATGGAGCCGGCTTCGGTGATCAGCACCAGATCGTTCAGGCGCGAGATGCTGGTCTGCAGCAGCAGCAATTGCTCCTGCGAGCGCCGCAGCGAGGTCACATCGCGCAGATACACCGCGATGCCTTCCTCGAACGGGTAGGCGCGCAGCGCAAGCCATTTGCCAAGGTGCGGGTAGAAGTCTTCAAACTCGAGATGAAGACCTTCGGCCAGCGCTTCCTGCATGTCTGTGCGCAGCCGGCTGCTGTCGCTTTCGTCCAGTTCCTGCCAGATCTGCCTGCCCAGCAGCTCGCTGCTCGTGCGCTGCAGCATGCGTTCGCTTTCGCTGTTGAGGTAGGTGAAGCGGCCCTGGCGGTCGAGCGTGGCGAAGGCTTCGGTGATGCTGGCCAGCGTCGTGCTCAGGCGCATCGTCACGCTCAGCGATTCCTGCTCGGCGCGTTTTTTCTCGGTGAGGTTCTGGATGACGCCCTGCACCCGCACCACAGCGCC
>NCGI01000340.1 GCA_002256925.1 Polaromonas sp. 28-63-22 | reverse complement strand
CCCCACATGCGCGGAATGACGCTGTAGGTGCCGTCTTTCTGGATATTGGCGTGGCTGCGTTCGTTGATGTAGCGGCTCTGCGGGTCGTCTTTCGCTTCTTTCGGCCAGGTGCTGATCAGGTAGTAATTGACGGCCGGGCGGCAACTGGCGCAACCGTTCGGGGTTTTCCAGTCCATGAACTGGTACACGCTGGTGATTGTCAGCAGCTTGTGGGTCCGGATCGCGTCGCGCACCGCCTGGTGGCCGTGGTCGGTGCAGCTGCACATGGCCTTGAGCTTGGGCGTTGCCGAATAATCGCCGCCGGCGGTGAACATCAAAATCTGCTCGACCAGCCCGGTGCAGGAGCCGCAGCCGCCGCTGGCCTTGGTGTGCTTGCGCACCTCGTCGAGCGTGAACAGGCCTTTTTCGCGGATCGCCTTTTGTCGTCCTTGAGCACCAGCTTTTTATAGACGCCGCCAAACGGGTCGCTCATCACGATTTCTTCGGTCCCTTCGCCGCCCATGAATTCACCGGCGCTGAAGAGGTCGATGCCCGTCACCTTGAGCTTGGTCGACGTGAGCGAGCCGGTGTAGCGGCCAATACCGAACTGCGCCAGGTGGTTCGCGGCCACCTTGGCCTGTTCGAACAGCGGCGCAACCAGCCCGTAGGCGATGCCGCGATGCGCCGCGCATTCGCCCACTGAATAGATGCGCGCATCCGTCACGGTCTGCATGGTGTCGTTGACGACGATGCCTTTGTTGCAATGCAGGCGCATCGATTCGGCGAGCTGCGTGTTCGGGCGAATGCCAACAGCCACCCGTCCGCCCTTGCCGTCGTCTTTATCACCGACCAGCTCCTGCGTCTGCGCGCCCATCAAAAACGTCAGCCCCCGTTCTTCCAGCGACTTTTGCAGCAGCTTGCCGGCCACGCTGTCGAGCTGGCGCTCCATCAAGGTGGGCATGACGTGCACGACGCTGACGTCCATGCCGCGCAGCATCAGGCCGTTGGCGGCTTCCAGCCCGAGCAGGCCGCCGCCGATGACAATAGCTTTTTTGTATTTCGTGGCCGCGTCGATCATGGCATTGGTGTCGGCAATGTCGCGGTAGGCAATCACGCCTTCCAGATCCTTGCCGGGAATCGGCAGAATGAAAGGGTTCGAGCCGGTGCAGATCAGTTGTACCAGTCCCAGCTGTTCAGTACGATCTCATCGAGCGTCTGTTCACCGGCCAGCACCGGGCTGAGCAATATGCGGTTGTAGTTGGGGTGCGGCTCGGCGCCAAAAACGCTGATGTCATACAGCTCGGGCGCCACCTTGATCAACTCTTCGAGGGTTCGAACACCGGCCATGCCGTTGCCGATCATCACTAGTTTTTGCTTGCGCACGCGCATGTCCATGGGATTCTCCGGTTCAGGCGGTCAGCTTCTCGACATGCGCCTGGCGCGTGTAGAGAAAATCAATCACTGCCTTGCGGTAGTGCAGGTACTGGGTGCTTTCGGCCAGCGCCACGCGGTTGCGCGGGCGCGGCAGATCAATGGGCAAGACCTCGCCAATGGTGGCGGAAGGCCCGTTGGTCATCATGACGATCTTGTCGCTGAGCAGCACGGCTTCATCGACATCGTGCGTCACCATGACCACGGTGCTTTGCGTGTTGGCGACGATCTGGAGCAGCTCGTCCTGCAGTTTGGCGCGGGTCAGCGCGTCGAGCGCGCCGAAAGGCTCGTCGAGCAGCAGCACCTTGGGCTCCATCGACAGCGCGCGTGCGATGCCCACGCGCTGTTTCATGCCGCCGGAAATCTCGCCGGGGCGCTTTTGCGCGGCAGCGCTTAGCCCCACCATGCTTAGGACGGCATCGGTGCGCGCCTTGAGCTGGGCTTTGGATTCTGTTGCCGCAAAAACCCGCTCCACGGCAAGGTAAACGTTTTCAAAGCAGGTCAGCCACGGCAGCAGCGAATGGTTCTGGAACACCACGGCACGCTCCGGCCCCGGGCCGGAAATCTCGCGGTTGGCACACAGCAGCGAGCCTTGCGTGGGTGTGGTCAGCCCCGCCAGCAGATTGAGCAAAGTCGATTTGCCGCAACCCGAATGGCCGATGAGCGCGACAAACTCGCCTTTGGCTACCGTAAGGTTGATGTTGTGCAGCGCGCAGAACGGCCCCTTTTTGGTTTTGAAGGTTTGCTCGACGTTCTGGATTTCGATGTATTTGGTGGTGAAGGAGGTCATGGTGGTTCCTGGTTTTTGAATTCGGGGTTGGAGGGACTACCGGACGCAGAAATCGCAAAGGTTTCGCAGAAATCGCAAAAAATAGATTCAAGTAATTTTTTATTTTCTGCGTTCTCTGCGTAACTTTTGTCTTCCTTCTGCGTCCGGTAGTCCGTGTTAAACCGTGCTCACCCGCTTTAGTTTTTCACTTCTTCAAACGTAAATGCCGTCGCCAGCTTGATCAACGCAAATTCCAGCAACAACCCGACAATCCCGATCACGAAAATCGCGATGATGATGTTCTTGACGTTCAGGTTGTTCCATTCGTCCCAGACCCAGAAGCCGATGCCGACGCCGCCGGTCAGCATTTCTGCCGCGACGATCACCAGCCAGGCGGTGCCGACGGCCAGGCGCACGCCGGTCAGCATGTAGGGCAGCACGGCGGGGAACAGGATTTTCGTGACGATCTTCCATTCGCTCAGGTTGAGCACGCGGGCGACGTTCATGTAGTCCTGCGGCACGCGCTGTACACCGACGGCGGTGTTGATGATCATGGGCCAGATCGAGCAGATGAAAATCGTCCAGATGGCGGCCGGGTTGGCGCCCTTGAACACCAGCAGGCCAATCGGCAGCCAGGCCAGTGGGGACACCGGCCGCATCAGGCTGATCAGCGGGTTGAACATGCGGCTGAGAAAGGTGAAACGCCCGATCATGAAGCCCACCGGTATGCCGACGATCGCCGCAAGGCCAAAGCCCATGGCCACGCGCTTGAGCGACGACAGCACGTTCCAGCCGACACCCTGATCGTTCGGCCCCTTGCTGTAGAACGGGTCGCTGAAGATCTGCACCGCTTGCCAGAAGGTGTCTTTGGGCGACGGAATGCTGGCTCCGGTGCCCAGCGACACCAGCTCCCATACCAGCGCCAGCAGCCCCAGGCCGAGCACGGGCGGCAGGATGAATTGCCAGATGAACGAGAAATCGCGCGC
>NCGI01000339.1 GCA_002256925.1 Polaromonas sp. 28-63-22 | reverse complement strand
CCAGCCCTGACATTGACCGGCGCCTTCTACAACACGAAGCAATCCGGCGTTGTGGGCGTCGCCAACGGCAAGGCCAACCAGTACATCGGACTGGCCAAATACGCGCTGAGCAAACGCACCAGCATGTACACGATCTTTACCCATGCCAAAGCCGGTTCATCTGCAGCTCAGGACACCAGCCTGGGCCTGATCACCACGGTTGGCAACTCTTCGGCCAACCGTCTGGCCGTGGGCGTACTCCACGCGTTCTAAGCAACCGCTTGCAACGCTTGCAAAAGCCGCCGAAAGGCGGCTTTTTTCATGGGCGTGGCCCGTTGGGCGCATTGGGGCTACCATTGGCAAAAGACACAAGGCAGCCCATGACCACAGCCCTCGACTCCGCCCTGAACGCCGCCGACAGCGCCCTGCGCACCCTGTTCGCCAAACCGCGCGCCAGCCGCACCTGCCCCACCGTGGCCGGGCAAACCACCGAATTGAGTGTGCCCGACAAAGCTTTGTCGGGCGCGCTGATGCGCGTCAACCATGTCGGTGAGGTCTGCGCGCAGGCGATGTACGCCGCGCAGGCCCTGAGCACGCGTGACCCGGCGCTGCGCCAGCATTTCCTGGCCGCCAGCCAGGAAGAAGGCGACCACCTGGCCTGGACGCGCGAGCGGCTGGACGAACTGGGCGCGCGCCCTTCGCTGCTGAACCCGCTGTGGTACGCAGGGGCCTTCGGCCTGGGCCTGATCGCCGGCAGGCTGGGCGACAGGGTCAGCCTGGGCTTCGTGGTCGAGACCGAGCGGCAGGTGGAAGCCCATCTGGCGCAGCACCTGGAGCGCCTGCCGGCGGGTGACCATGAATCGCGCGCCATCGTGGCGCAAATGAAAGATGACGAAGCACGCCACGGCCAGGAAGCCCAAAACGCCGGCGCCGCAAGCATGCCCGCGCCGGTGCGGGCCCTGATGCAGGCGTCGGCCAAGCTGATGACCACCACGGCGCATTACCTCTAAAGCCGTGCGGCCCGCCGCAGCATGCAGTCGCTACTAATTTGATAGCTGCTCGCGCAGATACTGATTGGGCTAGAGGCCTAAAATGCTTTAAGCTCAGCCTTCAACCACCTCGAAACCGGTGGTGATTTCAGCCGTTTTGCCCAGCATGATGGTGGCCGAGCAATATTTGTCGTGGCTCATCGCAATGGCGCGTTCCACGGCACTGGCGGTCAGGCCACGGCCGGTCACGACGAAATGCATGTGAATCTTGGTGAACACCTTGGGATCGGTTTCCGCGCGTTCGGATGTCAGCTTGACGCTGCAGCCGCGCACATCATGACGGCCGCGCTTGAGGATCAGCACCACGTCATAAGCCGTGCAGCCACCCGTGCCGGCCAGCACGGTTTCCATCGGCCTCGGGGCCAGGTTGGCGCCGCCGTTTTCGGGCTTGCCGGCGTCAGGCGCGCCGTCCATCACCAGCGTGTGACCACTACCGGTTTCTGCAACAAACTGCATCCCTGATCGCGATCCGGTAGTCGCGGAAAGCCCGCTCCAGCTCACTGTGCATTCCATAAACCCGTTCCTTCTGTAAAAGTGATGACCAAACCGGTGAAAACGTGAAATTTTCACCACAAAACAAGGCAGGTTATTGTGCACCGCAACATCACAGCGCTATACTGAATCATCGCATCACATACCGCACGGTATTTTTGCACCGGTTGTCTCCTCCACCTCCTGAAAGGGTGGATTTACAGGCCCCGGACCGCAAGGTCCGGGGCCTCTTTTCTTGGCCCTTATCATGCAGGGTTACGAGAAGCCCATGACGCCACACACCAAAGCCGCCCGCCCCTCCGCCGCCAAGGCTACCGCCAGCGCAGGCTCCCCTCCCCGACAATCGCCCCGCAAACCTGTCGGCACCCTTCTCAAGCCCGCCGACTACCTCAAAAAGATCCTGACCGCACGCGTGTACGACGTCGCCGTCGAGTCGGCGCTGGAACCCGCCAAAAACCTCGGCCTGCGGCTGAAAAACACGGTGCTGCTCAAGCG
>NCGI01000338.1 GCA_002256925.1 Polaromonas sp. 28-63-22 | reverse complement strand
GACCAGCTCGGCGCGCTCAAGGGCGCGGCGCACCGTAGCCTGGTCGGGCATCGATTGGGCCGGGTTGGTGCAGGCGATCCACAGCGCCTTGATTTCACCGTCGGCTGCGGCGTGGAACATCTCGATGGCGGTTTTACCCGGTCTTTCGGGGACGGACGGCACGCCCCATAGCGCAGCGACTTCAGCGCGGTGCGCCGGGTCGGCCAGATCGCGGTGCGCACTGAGTAAATTGGCCAGACCGCCGACTTCGCGCCCGCCCATCGCATTGGGCTGGCCCGTCAATGAAAACGGACCCGCGCCGGGCTTGCCGATCTGGGCCGTGGCCAGGTGGAGGTTGATCAGTGCCGCATTCTTGGCGGTCCCGCTGCTCGACTGGTTCAAGCCCTGGCAGTAAAGGCTGAGCGTAGCGGTGGATGTAGCAAAAAGTTTGGCTGCGGTGAAGATGTCGGCTTTTTTGATACCGCAGATTTCGGCGACCAGATCGGGTGTGCAGTCACGTACCGTGGTTTTGAGCGCATCGAAGTGATTCGTGTGCAAATCGATGTACGCGGCATCGATCCAGCCTTCCCACAGCATGATGTGCAGCATGCCGTTGAAAAGCATCACGTCGGTGCCCGGCTGGATCGGCAGGTAGAGATCGGCAATTTCAGCCGTGTCGGTACGGCGCGGATCGCAAAAAATGATCTTCAGCGCCGGATTGGCGGCCTTCGCGTCTTCGATGCGCCTGAACAAAATCGGATGCGCGTAGGCGGTGTTGCTTCCGACGATGAAGATGCACGCGGCATGGTTCATGTCGTCGTAGCAGGCAGGCGGCGCATCGGCACCCAGCGTCTGCTTGTAGCCCGCCACCGCACTGCTCATGCACAGGCGCGAGTTGGTGTCGATGTTGTTGGTGCCGATCAGGCCCTTGGCGAGCTTGTTGAAGACGTAATAGTCTTCGGTCAGCAACTGGCCTGATACATAGAAGCCCACGGCGTCGGGTCCGTGTTCATGGATGATTTTCGCAAAGCGCTTCGCGGTGAAATCGAGCGCGCTGTCCCACGAAACCCGCTTCGGCGCTTCGCCACGATGTTCGCGCTGCATCGGGTACAACAGCCGGGTTTGCCGCGTCACCGACGCCGAGGCCGTCAGCGCCAGAGTCGAGCCCTTGGTACAAAGCCGGCCGAAGTTGGCCGGATGATCGGGGTCGCCGCGCACGCCGGTGATCTGGTCACCATTGGACGCGATGATCACCCCACATCCCACCCCACAATAGGGGCAGGTTGATTTTGTCTCGTGGGTCATCAGGCCGTGTGCGGTGCCTGCACATCAAACGATTCATCACCCACCGCGCCGGTGGAAGCCCCTGGCCCCGCGCGTGGACGCTGCAGATCGAGCGCCAGAGTCGCCAGCTCGTCCCCATCCAGATGCACCTCGCCCGCCTCAACCTTGCAGGCAAACCTGGGCGTACGACCCGCGTCGGGCGCGCGCGCGCAGCCATCGGCCAGGCCAATCGTCCAGTTGTGCAGCGGGCAGGCCACGCTGCTGCCGAACACGATGCCCTGGCTCAGCGGCCCGCCTTTGTGCGGGCAGCGGTCGAGCAGCGCGAAAACTTCGTCAGCGGCATTGCGAAATACCGCCACATCGAGGCCTCGTGGGCGCGCGACACGTCGTGAGCCCAGCACCGGAATCTCGGAAACCAGACAGATTTTTTTCCATTGCGTCATGTGGTTGCTATCTAATTTATAGCTGCTCGCGCAGGAATTACCTAGGCTACAGCCTTCTTTTACTTACAATTTAGACTGAAAGAGCCTGAAACTGGCGCGTATCCACAGCCGCCTCTTTCAGATCAAACCATGGGTCGGGTTCGCCATCGAGTGCGAACTGCAGTTGCTCCCACAGCGCCTTGCGGCCTTCGTGGTCGTCCAGAATTTTCTTTTTCACGTAGTCGAGACCGACGCGGTTGACGTAGTGGACCGTGCGCTCCAGGTACCAGCCTTCCTGCCGGTACAACTCGCAAAATGCACCGGTGTATTC
>NCGI01000337.1 GCA_002256925.1 Polaromonas sp. 28-63-22 | reverse complement strand
CTCGGGCCGGAGCCGTTTCACATTGCCAGCGTTGATCTGCTTGCCGCCGTAGTAACGTGTCTGGCCGTAGTCGCCGTTGGTGTGCAGCCAGTCCGTCGTCTGCTTGCCCGCGTTGTTCAACTGGGCCTGCGTCACATTGATGCCCTTGTTGAGCGCGACCTGCCCGCTGCTCATGCCTTTTTGACCCTGTATTTCCTCGGCGCCCGCCGCCCCGACCCCCATGCAAAGCGCTGCCACCAGAACGAGTCCGCTGTTTGATTTTGAATTTTGCATTTGCCCCTCCAATCTTTTTTGGTTTGGTCGCAACGCACAAAGAGGAGGCCCCGTCAGCCCGCCCCCGGCATCGACCAATTGCGATTAAATGCCTGAATCGCACGGTGTTTCTACATACTTACCCGCATATCCGTTTGATGTCCGCCCACTAGGATCAAAAAATCGAAAAGACACCCGAAGGAGCACCTGATGCGTATGAAAACCTGGCCGGGCGCTTGCCTTGTTGCCCTGCTGCTTGCGAGCCACGTACCGGCGGCAGTTGCCCAGAAGGGTATGGATCAGATCAATATCAACGGGCAGTTGGTGCTCGCCGCGCGGGGCGGACGTGTCGAGCGGGTCGTCGCGCTGCTGCAGGAGGGGGCGAAAGTCAATTCGCGCGACCGCAACGGCGACACGCCGCTCAACATGGCCGCAGCCAAGGGCAATACCGCCCTTGCGGATGCCTTGCTGCAGGCGGGCGCCGATGTGAACCTGGCCAATATCGCCGGGGTGACACCGCTGATGGGAGCGGCCTTCAGCGCCAACGCAGACATCCTGCGCAAGCTGCTCGCCCAGGGTGCAAAAGCCGAGCCTGTTGACCGCGTCAAGAAAAACGCTGCAACTTACGCCGCCGCGAGTGGTTGCCGCGACTGTCTGCTGGCGTTGATCCGGCACGGCACGAAAGTCAACGAAGCCCTTGAAAACGACCTCACGCTGCTGATGTGGGCTGCTGCCTACGGCGGTGAGTCGTCCGTTCGTCTGTTGCTGGACGAAGGGGCCGACCGTAACCTGAAGGACGCCCGAGGCAAAACGGCGCTGGACATGGCCCGGGAAGGCAACCATGCCAGGGTTGTCAGCCTGCTGCAAAACCCTTGACGGGCGGCGCGGCTCAGGCGGGCCAGGCGCAGCTCAGTCGAGCATGTCCGGCTGGGTTTCAAGCAGTTGCGCCCAGATCGCCTGGAAGTGCAGCCAGCCGATGTATTCGCTGCCCACGTGTTCGCGGCTGTAGCGGGCACGCTCGGGCGGCACCAGGCGCGGCACAATGCCGGTGGCGTCGATCATCAACTGCTGCTGGCAGCAACGCTCCAGCGCGATGAACCAGAACGCCGCCGCCTCAATGCTGTGGCGGCTCGCGGTGATCAGCCCGTGATTCTGGTGGATGGCCGCCTTGACACCCCTGAACGCATTCGCAATCTTGTGGCCTGCCTGGACCTCGACCGAGACCTGTCCGGCCTCGTCACCAATCACGACGTGGTCTTCAAAAAAAGCACACGCATCCTGGGTGATCGGCTCCAGCTTTTTCCCCAGTGAGGCAAACGCGACCCCATGGACGGTATGTGCGTGGCACATGGCCACGATATCGGGGTGCTGCTCATGCACCGCGGCATGCAACACAAAGCCCGCGCGGTTGATCGCGTGCCTTCCCTCCACCACCCGGCCGCCATGGTCGGCGAGGATCAGGTTGGACACCTTCACCTGCGAAAAATGCACGGCCATCGGGTTGGTCCAGTAAAGGCCCGGGTTCTCGGGGTCGCGCACAGTCAGGTGACCGGCAAAGCCGTAGTCGAAGCCCTGCAGTGCGAAAGCGCGGCACGCTGCCACCAGCCTTTCCTTGAGGTGCTGTCGCTGTTGCGCGACGTTCGTGAAGCTGGGCAGCGCCGGAAAGACCAGGCCTGATTGTTCGGGTTGGTAGATGGAAACTCGCTCGTCGACAAGCTCCGGCGCAGTTGGTTGATTCAATACAGCTGACATGTAAAAATCCTTGTGGTT
>NCGI01000336.1 GCA_002256925.1 Polaromonas sp. 28-63-22 | reverse complement strand
CCCTGAATGCATTCCTCGATGGCGTGCGTGAGGTAGGGCCGGCAGGTGCAGATGTCGGAGCCGAAAACGTCCGAGCCATTGCATTCGTCATGCACGCGCGCCGTCAGCTCCACCTTCGGGTTGGCCAGGTCTTGCGGGTTGCCGAAGATATACACGGTTTGCCCGCCGATGGGCGGCAAAAACACCTCCAGATCGCTGCGCGTGACGAGTTCGGGGTACATGCCGCCGGTTTCTTCGAACAGAACGCGGCGCAAATCGGTTTCACTGCAGCCAAAACGCCTGGCGACTTCGGGCAGGTACCAGACCGGCTCAATGGCGGCCTTGGTCACCATGGCGGCACCGCCGGTGGTGAGGAACTTGCCGTCCGCCTTCAGCCGGCCCGACTGCAGCGCTTCAATCACCTCGGGAAGAATGACATGCGCCTGGGTGATGGCAATGGTCGGGCGGATGTCGTAGCCCGCTGCCAGTTCAGCCGAGAAAACATCGGCCACCGCAGCACCCCACGGGTCCATCGAGACGATGCGGCCGGGCTCGCTCCATTGCGGGTAGGGGCCGATCAGGTCAGTGGGCGCCGTGTTGGTGAGGTCGGCCCGGTGATGGCGCGACAGCGCACCCGAAGCGACTGCCAGGGCGCGGTACACGCTGTAGGAGCCGCTGTGCGTGCCGATCACGTTGCGGTGGCTGCGCCGGGTGGTGGTGGACAGCGCGATGGCTGGCACGCCCATGTCCTGCGTCAGCGCGTCATCGAAAGGCTTGGCAGCCACGTCATCGGCCATTGTTCAAATCCTTCAAAGAATTCAATGTACCGATGGGCGACAGATCTGACAAGCCAGCGCATGCCTGCTGGCGTTAATTTGCCACAAGGGGGCAAGCCGCTGTCGTCAAGCGCGGTGGGGAGGCGCCGTGGCTAACGTTTTCGGCCGCCAAAAATGCTGCCGAGCACGCCGCGAATGATCTCGCGCCCCACGGCCGATCCCATGGTCCGGACCGCCGACTTGGCCATGCTCTGGGCCAGGCCATCGATTTTGCCGCCTCGCGGGCCGGTGCTGCCAAACAGGACGTCGTTCAGGCCGCCCATGATGCCGCCCGACTCGGTCTTGCCCACGGCGCCGCCTTCGGGCGACGCGCTTGCGTTGCTCGCGCCTGCTTGCACGCGCTGCTGCAGTTTCTCGTAGGCTGATTCGCGGTCCACGGTTTTTTCATAGACGCCCGCCACCAGCGAGTCTTTTTGCAGCGCCTGCCGCTGTTCGCTCGTGATCGGGCCGATCTGGCTGCCCGGCGGCAGCACAAAAACCCGTTCGGTCACATTGGGGCGGCCTTTGGCGTCAAGAAAGCTGATCAGTGCCTCACCGACGGCCAGCTCGGTAATCGCCGTTTCAATGTCCAGCCCCGGTTTTTGCCGCATGGTTTGCGCGGTGGCCTTGACAGCCTTCTGGTCGCGCGGCGTGTAGGCACGCAGCGCGTGCTGGACCCGGTTGCCGAGCTGGGCCAGCACCGAATCGGGAATATCCAGGGGGTTTTGCGTCACGAAGTACACGCCGACGCCCTTGGAGCGCACCAGCCGCACGACCAGCTCGATGCGCTCGATCAATACCTTGGGCGCTTCGTTGAAGAGCAGGTGCGCTTCATCAAAGAAGAACACCAGCTTGGGTTTTTCAGGATCGCCGATCTCCGGGAGCTGCTCGAACAGTTCGGACAGCATCCATAGCAAAAAGGTGGCGTACAGGCGCGGCGAATTCATCAGCTTGTCGGCGGTCAGGATGTTGATGACGCCCTTGCCGTCCACGGTCTGCATGAAGTCCGCAATATCGAGCATCGGCTCGCCAAAAAACTTCTCGCCGCCCTGGCTTTCAATCTGCATCAGGCCGCGCTGGATGGCGCCCACGCTGGCGGCGCTGACGTTGCCGTATTTGGTGGTGAATTCGCTCGCGTTGTCGCCCACGTACTGCAGCATGGCGCGCAGGTCTTTCAGATCAAGCAGCAGCATGCCGTTGTCGTCGGCAATCTTGAACACCAGGTTGATGACGCCGGCCTGTGTTTCATTGAGGTTGAGCATGCGGCCCAGCAGCAGCGGCCCCATGTCAGACACGGTGGCGCGCACCGGGTGGCCCTGTTCGCCGAACACGTCCCACAGCGTGGTCGGGCACGCGATGGACTCGGGTGTGTCGATGCCGCGCTCTTTCAGGATGCCGGCCATTTTCTCGCCGATGCGGCCGGGCTGGCTGATGCCGGTCAGGTCGCCCTTGACGTCGGCCATGAAGACCGGCACACCGATCTTCGAGAAGTTTTCGGCCAGCGTCTGCAGCGTCACTGTCTTGCCGGTGCCGGTCGCGCCAGTGATCAGGCCGTGGCGGTTGGCCAGGCCCGGGAGCAGTTCGCATTGGGTAGTGCTGTTTTTTGCGATCAACAGGGGCTCGGCCATGGGGTCCTCAACTGAAAAAGTAAAATGAGCCCGAGATTAAATCAATTACCGGGGATTTCCGTGGCTGGTCACAGTAAATGGGCGAATATTCAACACCGCAAGGGTCGCCAGGATGAAAAGCGCCAGCGTATCTGGACCCGCGTGATGCGCGAAATCATGGTGGCTGCCCGCATGGGCGGCGGTGACCTGGGCACCAATCCGCGGCTGCGCCTGGCTGTGGACAAGGCCAAGGCGGCCAATATGCCGGCTGAAAACGTCAAGTACGGCATTGCGAAGGCCACCGGCAGCCTGGAAGGCGT
>NCGI01000335.1 GCA_002256925.1 Polaromonas sp. 28-63-22 | reverse complement strand
CTCTAAAACGATCATCGGCACACCCGCCTGCATGTGCTGCCGCGCGACCTTGACGCCGTCGGCGGTGTGGGTGTCGATGATGGTGTCGAAACGCATGTAAGTGTCCAGAATCGTGTCAATGCGGTCGTCGTGGGTGCTCTTGCCGCTGACGAAACCATAGCGCCCGGCGGCGGTGTCGAAAGCCGCGTCGGTGCTCAGGTCAAAGCTGCCCTGGCGGCCGAGTTCGTGATGGAAAAGCGAACGGATCTTCTCGCCGTCACGTCCCAGCAAGTCGAACACGAAACGCTCGAAGTTGGAAGCCTTGGAGATATCCATCGACGGACTGGAGGTTTCATGCGTGTCCGCGCTGCCGCGCACGCGGTACACGCCGGTGCGGAAGAACTCATCCAGCACGTCGTTTTCATTCGTCGCAACGACCAGCTTGTCGATGGGCAAGCCCATCATGCGGGCCACATGGCCGGCGCAGACATTGCCGAAGTTGCCGGAAGGCACTGTGAAGCTCACCTTCTGAATCCCCGTTCGGGCTGAGGCTGTCGAAGCCGCCGTGGCTTGAAAGTACCCCGAAAAGTAATAGACCACCTGCGCCATCAAACGAGCCCAGTTGATCGAATTGACGGTCCCGATCTTGTAGCGGCGTTTGAATTCCAGATCGTTCGACACCGCCTTGACGATGTCCTGGCAGTCGTCGAACACGCCCTCGATGGCGATGTTGTGGATGTTCGCGTCCTGCAGGCTGAACATCTGCGCCTGCTGGAACGGACTCATGCGGCCTTTTGGCGAGGTCATGAACACGCGCACGCCCTTTTTGCCGCGCATGGCGTATTCGGCGGCGCTTCCGGTGTCGCCGCTGGTGGCGCCCAGAATGTTGAGTTCCTCGCCACGACGCGCCAGTTCGTATTCGAACAGGTTGCCGAGCAGTTGCATCGCCATGTCCTTGAAGGCCAGCGTCGGGCCGTTGGACAGCGCTTGGAGATACAAACCAGCCTCTAGCGGCCGCAGCGGAACGATCTCTTTCGTGCCGAAAACCTCCGCGGTGTAGGTCTTGCGGCAAATCGCTTTCAGATCTGCGGCAGGAATGTCGTCGATGTAGAGCGAGAGGATTTCAAACGCCAGATCGGCGTAGGGCAGCTTGCGCCATTGCTCAAGCGTGGCCGCATTGACCTGCGGATAGGTTTCGGGCAGATACAAACCGCCATCGGGCGCCAGGCCTTCCAGCAGGATTTCGCAGAAGCGTTTGCGCTCTGCAGCTTTTCCGGAAGCTGCGCGCGTGGAGAGATAAAGCATCAGGCCAGCTCTTCCTTGCGAATACGCGTGATCGGTGCCAGCACCGTCGGCAGCGCCTGCATCTGCGCCAGCGCCTCGTTCATCTTCGCTTCCACGCAATCGTGCGTAAGGATGATCAGATCCGTTTGCGTGGAGCCCTCGCCACCCACCTCATCGGCTTCCCGTTGCAGCATGGCGTCGATGCTGATGCCAGCCGCCGCCAGAATGCCGGTCACTTTGGCGAGCACGCCGGCCTGGTCGGCCACGTTCAGGCGCAGGTAATAACTGGTCACAACTTCACCCATGGCCAGCACCGGCGTGTCGCTCATCGCGTCGGGCTGGAAGGCCAGGTGCGGCACGCGCTGGGCCGAGTCGGCGGTGTGCAGGCGGGCAATGTCCACCAGATCGGCGATCACGGCGCTGGCGGTCGGTTCGCTGCCCGCGCCCTTGCCATAAAACAGCGTGGTTCCCACCGCGTCGCCATGCACCATCACCGCATTCATGGCGCCTTCGACGTTGGCAATCAGCCGTTTGTTGGGGACCAGGGTCGGGTGCACGCGCAGCTCGATGCCCTTGGGCGTTTTCTTGGTGATACCCAGCAGCTTGATGCGGTAACCCAATTGTTCCGCGTAACGGATATCCTGCGCGGCCAGCCGGGTGATGCCTTCGATGTAGGCTTTGTCGAACTGCACCGGCACGCCGAACGCGATGGCCGACATCAGCGCCGCCTTGTGCGCGGCATCGACACCTTCGATGTCAAACGTTGGATCTGCTT
>NCGI01000334.1 GCA_002256925.1 Polaromonas sp. 28-63-22 | reverse complement strand
GTGGTGTATGTGCTGCTCGACAAATTGCGCCGGCGCAGTCCCTCGGAGCGGCAGCTGAGCCGCCACACCGACGATTCCGGACAGCCACCGGCCGCCGGCCCGCTGCTCCAGCCCTGACCGAAAGGATTTCAAGCATGCGCCCACGTTTTCCATTGCAAGTTCGCCTGACGGCCGCTGCAGCCTTGGTGATGCTGGCTGCCGGCTGCGCCGTCGGGCCCGACTACCAGCGCCCGGCCTCGGTCGATGTCAGCAGTTTCAAGGAGGCTGAAGGCTGGGTGCCTGCGCTGCCCGCCGATGCGCTGGAGCGCGGGCCCTGGTGGTTGCTGTTCGGCGACCCCCTGCTGGACCAGCTTCAGTCGCGGGTAGAGGTGTCCAACCAGAATGTCGCCGTGGCCGTGGCGGCCTATGCGCAGGCGCGGGCGCTGGTGCGCGAGCAGCAGGCCGCCCTGTTCCCCACCGTCACGCTCACCGGCGGCGCCAGCCGCTCCAAAAGCAGTAGCAGCAGCACTAGCGCCACCGGTTTCGGCGGGCGTATCGGCAACAGCTACCAGCTCAGCATCGGTGGCAGCTGGGAGCCCGATGTGTGGGGCCGGCTCGGGCGAGCCGTGGAAGGCGCAAGCGCCGGTGCGCAGGCCAGCGCAGCCGACCTGGCATCGGCCACACTGTCCGCACGTGGCTTGCTGGCCGTCAATTACTTTTCGCTGAGCCAGACCGATGCGCAAAAAGCCCTGCTGGCAACCACGCTGGCCGGCTACCAGCGGACGCTGGAAATCACGCAAAACCGCTACACCGCCGGTATTGCGGCCAAAACCGACGTGCTGCAGGCGCAGACCCAGCTGGCCACCGCCAAAGCCGAGGACGCCGGCCTTGTGCGCACGCGGGCGCAGCTCGAGCATGCGATTGCGGTGCTGGTCGGCGAGGCGCCGGGCAATTTCTCGATCGCGCCGCTTGCCTATGCCGACTGGAAACCGGTCGTGCCCGAAGTCCCCGCAGGCGTGCCCTCGACGCTGCTGCAGCGCCGGCCCGACATTGCCGCCGCCGAACGCCGCGTGGCCGCCGCGAACGAACAGATCGGTATTGCCAAAAGCGCCTACTTTCCCAGCCTGTCACTGAACGCGTCGTACGGTGTGGGCGCCAGCGCCGTCGCCAGTTTGTTCAACGCTTCCAGCAGCGCATGGTCGCTTGGCCTGTCAGCCGCGCAGGTGCTCTTCAACGCGGGTGCCACTGGCGCCCGGGTCGAGGGCGCGCAGGCATCGCACGAACAGGCGGTGGCGCGTTACCGGCAAACGGTTCTGGCCGCTTTTGCAGACGTCGAAGACCAGCTGGCCGCGACCCGCGTGCTGCTTGCCCAGCAGGATTTGCGCCGCGAAGCCTCGCAGGCTGCCGACCAAGTCGAGCAGCAGGTGCTGAACCGTTACCGCAGCGGTCAGGTGAGCTTTACCGATGTGATCACCGCGCAGGCGACGGCTCTGACCGCACGACGCGCATTGGTGCAGGCAGCGGCCGACCGCCAAACCACAGCGGTGGCGCTGATTCAGTCGCTGGGTGGTGGCTGGCACGCCGAGGAGCCTGCAACCGCGTCGAAGTAAAGTTGCAGCCGGGGGTCAGCGCGCTCCCGAATCGCTATGCTTTTAATAGCTGCCTGCGCAGTTAATACCTGGGCTACAGGCCTTTTTCGCTTAAGAAGTCGGGCGTCAGGGGTACTACATGCGCACCGTGCCGGCCACACGTTCGGCACAGGCCAGCGCCTGCGCTGCATCACGCGCTTCAACCATTACCCGCAACAAAGGCTCGGTGCCGCTGGCGCGAATCAGCAGGCGCCCGGTGTCGCCCAGCTCAGCCTCGACGGCGCTGCTCTCACGCGCCAGGGACGCGCTCGATTTCCAGTCCTGGCCCGGTTTGAGCCGCACATTGATCAGTGTTTGCGGGAACAGCACCACGTCGCCGAGCAACTGCGCGATGGTTTTTCCGCTGCGCACGCAGGCCTGCAGAACCTGCAGCGCGCTGATCAGGCCGTCGCCGGTGGTGTGCTTGTCGAGCGCCAGC
>NCGI01000333.1 GCA_002256925.1 Polaromonas sp. 28-63-22 | reverse complement strand
GAGCAGGCCGGCGCGATGGAATTCACCATCGTCGTTGCCGCTTCGGCTTCCGAATCGGCTGCCATGCAGTACGTCAGTGCGTACTCGGGTTGCACCATGGGCGAATACTTCCGCGACCGCGGCGAAGACGCGCTGATTGTGTATGACGATTTGTCCAAGCAGGCCGTGGCCTACCGCCAGGTTTCCCTGCTGCTGCGTCGTCCGCCAGGCCGCGAAGCCTATCCCGGCGACGTGTTCTATCTCCACAGCCGCCTGCTTGAGCGCGCAGCCCGCGTGAACGAAAAGTACGTGGAAGACTTCACCAAGGGTGCGGTCAAAGGCAAGACCGGTTCGTTGACCGCATTGCCAATCATTGAAACGCAGGCCGGCGACGTGTCTGCTTTCGTGCCCACCAACGTGATCTCGATCACCGACGGCCAGATATTTCTTGAAACAAGCCTGTTCAACGCCGGTATCCGTCCTGCGATCAACGCCGGTATCTCGGTGTCACGCGTCGGTGGCGCGGCCCAGACCAAGCTGATCAAGAACCTGTCCGGCGGTATCCGTACCGACCTGGCGCAGTACCGTGAGCTGGCTGCGTTTGCGCAGTTCGCTTCTGATCTGGACGAAGCCACCCGCAAGCAGCTCGACCGCGGTGCCCGCGTGACCGAACTGCTCAAGCAGGCGCAGTACTCGCCACTGTCAATCTCCAACATGGCCGCCACGCTCTTCGCTGTGAACAAGGGCTTCATGGACGACGTGGATGTCAAGAAGGTGCTGGCTTTCGAATCCGGGCTTCACAGCTTCCTGAAAGACAAGAACGCCGCGCTGATGGCCAAGCTCGAAGCCGACAAGGCCATGAGCAAAGAGTCCGAAGCGGAAATGACCACGGCCGTGACTGCGTTCAAGAAGTCGTTTGCCTAAATCAACCGAAATCAAGTTATGAGCGCAGTAAAAACCTTGGAACCCGCTTTTTCAAGCAGGGGCCGCGGAACCGGCTTCGCCGGGCCGCAAGCGCAGCGGCCCCCGCGGGGGGCAGGGAATTACGCGAAGCGAACGACCGTGGGGGTAATCTAGATGGCTGCAGGAAAAGAGATACGCGGCAAGATCAAGTCGGTGGAGAACACCAAAAAGATCACCAAGGCCATGGAAATGGTGGCTGCTTCCAAAATGCGCAAGGCGCAGGAGCGCATGCGCGCTGCGCGTCCTTACAGTGACAAGATCCGCAACATTACGGCCAACCTGTCCCAGGCCAACCCCGAATACACCCACCCGTTCATGGAGTCCAACGACGCCAAGTCCACCGGGTTCATCGTGGTGACGACCGACAAGGGTCTGTGCGGTGGCTTGAACACCAACGTGCTTCGTGCGGTGACGGCGAAACTCAAGGATCTGCAGGCTGCCGGCAACGAAGCGCAGGCTGTGGCCATTGGCAACAAAGGCCTGAGTTTCATGAACCGCATCGGCGTGAAAGTGGTGTCGCATGCGACGCAACTGGGCGACAAGCCGCATCTGGAAAAGCTGATCGGCCCGGTCAAGGTCTTGCTCGACGCGTACAGCGAAGGCAAGGTCAAGACGGTGTACCTTTGCTACACCCGCTTCATCAACACGATGCGACAGGAGTCGGTGGTCGAGCAGTTGCTGCCGCTGACGGCAGAGCATCTGCAGGGTGATAAAGACCAGCACGGTTGGGACTACATCTACGAGCCGGACGCACAGACTGTCATTGACGACCTGCTGGTTCGCTATGTGGAAGCACTTGTGTACCAGGCTGTGGCCGAAAACATGGCCTCCGAGCAGTCTGCGCGCATGGTCGCCATGAAGGCGGCTACCGACAACGCTGGAAGCGTGATCGGCGAGCTCAAACTGGTCTACAACAAGACGCGTCAGGCGGCGATCACGAAAGAACTTTCGGAAATCGTCAGCGGTGCCGCAGCGGTTTAGTCCGCGCCACCCGATTTAAAAGATTAAAGAACCCAAGGATCTCATCATGGCTCAAGCTCAAGGCAAGATTGTTCAGTGTATTGGTGCGGTGGTCGACGTCGAATTCGCACGTGACCAGATGCCCAAAAT
>NCGI01000332.1 GCA_002256925.1 Polaromonas sp. 28-63-22 | reverse complement strand
CGTCGCCGGTGACGGGAAAGGTGCTGGCGATCCACAGCCGCAGCAGCAGCGACGCCAGTCCGGCCGCCAGCAGCCAGCGGCCGATGCCGGGCAGGTTCAACGCGTGCGGTGCGGGGCCGGCTTCAGGGATGGGGGTTTGGGGCATGGGGGCGGAGACGGCAAGACGAGCAAGGCGCAGGCCTGAGAAAAAATGGGGCGTACCTTAACGCAAGCTGATGTCTTTGCGAATGGCCGCACTATAAAGCAAGCTCATCACACCCAGCGCGACCGCCAGCCACAGCGTCAGCAGGCGTATCAGCACGGTGGCCGTCAGCGCCGTGCCGGGCGAGGCGCCGTAGGCTACCAGCAGGCCCGTCAGCACCGCCTCGGTGCCACCCAGGCCGGCAGGCAGGGCCGACAGCGCGCCGGCCACCATCGCCACCGCGTAAAAACCGGTGACGGCAAGCGGCGTGATGTCCAGCCCGAGGTCGCGACACACCAGCCAGGCTGCCGTGCCCTGCCCGGCCCAGGCCGCCAGCGTCAGCATGAACCAGACCAGCGGCTGCACCGTCAGGCAATCCCGCGCTTCCCGCAGCCACGCCAGGCGCACGCGCAGGTCTGCGCGCCACCACAGCGCCGCTGCCAGGGCGACCAGCAGCACCAGCCCCAAAAGCGCCAGCGCCAGCAGCACGGTGCGCGAGTTCCTGACGCCGTCGTGGCCAACCAGCCAGACCACGCCGGGCAGGCTCAGCAGCAGCAGGCACAGCAAGTCTGCCAACCGCTCCGCGCCAAAAATCGCCAGGCTGTGCCGCGCACCGAGCGGCTGGCGGGCCAGCATCAGGCCGCGCGTGGCCTCGCCGATGTTGCCGGGCGTGGGCGTGAAGGCGTAACCCGCCAGATACAGGCGCAGCCCCTGCAGCCAGCCGAAGTGCCGCCCGTAGTGGGCCATCCACAACCGCCAGCGCAGGCCGCGCAGCCCGTAGCCCAGCAGGCACAGCGCAACTGCCTGCAGGCCGGTGGGCGACCACAGCCGTGCCAGCGACGCCATCACCGCGTCGGGGCGGTCGCCCCAGATCAGCAGCGCGGCGGCATAGCCGGTGGCCACCAGCCCCATCACCAGCAGAAGCTGCTTGACCGGCAGGGTGAAGGGCGCGCGGGCGGCAGCGGGCTGCGGCGCCGGCGGCTCGTCGGGCAGACGTGCCGGCGAAGCGTCGAGTGCAGCCGGGCCGGAGTCGTGCGTCACAGCCAGCGACTGGAAAAAATCAGGAGCCACAGCACGCCCGCCGCCACGATCCAGGGGTCGCGCAGCAGGTCGCGCGCGACGTCCTCGCCGCGGCCCCGGTGCACTTGGTAGGCGTAGCGGAGCATGCCAAAAATCACCACCGGCACGGTGTACAGCAGCCGCTCGCCGTGCTGCGCCAGCGCTTCCGGGCTGGTGGCAAACAGGCTGTAGGTCGTCAGCGTGGCGGTCATGGTGACGGCCATGAAGGTGTCCAGCAACGCCGCCGGGTAATGCTCCAGCACCGCGCGCTGGCTGGCTTCGTCATGAAAGCTTTCGGCCTTGCGTTTGGAAAAGCCAAGGAAAAGCGCGACAAAAATACCCGTCAGCAGCAGCCAGCGCGACGGCGGAATACCAACCGCCACGGTGCCCGCCAGCAGGCGCAGCATGAAGCCGGCCGCAATGATGGACACGTCAACCACCGGCACATGCTTCAGGCGCCACGAGTAGGCCAGGTTCAGCCCGGCATAGAGGCCCAGCAGAACCAGCAGCACCCCATTGCCGGCTGCCAGCAGCAGCCCCGCCGCCAGCAGCACAGCGGCCAGCGCCAGCGCAGCTGGCACCGGCACCGCGCCGCTGGCCAGCGGGCGCGCCTGCTTGGTCGGGTGCAGGGCATCACTGGCGCGGTCATGCCAGTCATTGATGATGTAGACCATGCTCGACAGGCAGCAGAATGCGGCGAAGGCATAAAACACGCGCAGCACCAGCGGGCCGTCATGCCAGGACTGGCTGAACAGCAGACCGGCAAACACAAACGCATTTTTCACCCACTGGTGCGGCCGCATCAGACGGACC
>NCGI01000331.1 GCA_002256925.1 Polaromonas sp. 28-63-22 | reverse complement strand
GGCTAAACGGAAACAGCAAAAAGATGGTCATGCCGAACACGATGTGAAACCGGTAGGGCCACGGCAGACCGGCCAGCACCTCGGCATTGACCGTGCGAAGGGTCAGAATGCGCTGGGCCCAGTCGGCCAGGATCAGCATCACACTTCCATCGGCGTGGCCCCAGGAGTACGGCAAAGTGATAAGGCCGACCACCAGCTGCACCCAGAGGATGAGCAAGATGGACAGGTCCGTCGGGTGGCTGGTGTATCGGATGCGCGGATCGAACGCGCGCCGGTAGATCAACATGGACAGACCCGCCAAACACACCGCGCCGGCAATGCCGCCTGCATAGATGGCCAGACGCTGCTTGGTCGCTGCATCCATTAAGTAACCGTAAAGCGCGTGCGGGGTCAGCAAACCCACCAGGTGACCAAAAAACAGGAACAGGATGCCAGCATGAAAGAGGTTGCTGCCCTGGCCTGGCCCTTCGATGAACAGCCGTCAAAGACGACCGGCTCTTCCCAGATGGCGTCTATCGGCTCTTCGGCGGCGATCTGAACCGGCTGGGCTTTTTCGCCGGCCAGCTCCAGCAGCGCGCCCAGCACGCAGGCGTAAGCACTTCCGCGCTGCTGCAACGCCGCGAAGATGGCGTTGAAGATATGCGCCATCTCGGCCAGAAACTCGCGCGCCTCGCGCGGCGGCTGCGTTGAGGTGAATTCGAGCACCACCGGCAAGAAGTCCGGCAACTCGCCTTCGGCGAGGAACAGACCGGCCTTCTCATAGGTTTGTGCCAGATCGATCATGGCCGGCCCGCGGTCGCGCGAGTCGCCGTGCACATGTTCAAACAGGTGCAGCGAGGTCGCCCTGCCGCGGTCAAACAGCTCCACATAGCTGGCTTCAGTTTCAAGCGGCGCGGCGCGTTCGATGCTATCCATCAGCGCATCAAGTTCGGCCAGCCGCTGCGGCGGCAGGGCATGCTCGAGGTGGAGTGCCTCGCGCAGCGCCGTGAGATTGCTGCGTAGCGCGGTATCCGGGTAACCGAGCAAGCGGGCCAGCACGCGCAGACTTTTGGTCGCAGCCGGGGGGTGGTTGAAAAGTGCCATGCTTCAGACCTCCGCCTTGATGGGAATGGTGCGTTTGCGCTTTCCGCCGAAGAGGCTCACCTCGCTGGCGCCATCGGAGCAACCGTTGCCGAAAGTAAAGCCACAGCCGCCCCGCATGTCGAAGGTGTTTTCGGCATATTCACGGTGGCTGCTCGGAATCACGAACCGGTCTTCGTAATTCGCAATCGCCATGACGTGGTACATGTCCTCGACCTCGGCCACGGTCAGGCCGGCCTGTTTCAGCACGGCCAGGTTCTGCTGCTTGTCCACATGCTTGCTGCGCTGGTAAGCGCGCATCGCCAGCATGCGTTGCAGCGAACGGATCACCGGCCCGGTGTCGCCGGCGGAGAGCAAATTGGCCAGATACTGCACCGGTATGCGCATCTGGGAAAGGTCGGGCAGTTCGCCGTTGATGCCGATATGACCGGCGTTGGCAGCCGAGGTGATGGGCGACAGTGGCGGCACGTACCAGACCATGGGCAGCGTACGGTATTCGGGGTGCAGCGGCAGCGCGACTTTCCACTCGACGGCCATCTTGTAGACCGGGCTGCGGCGGGCGCCTTCCAGCCAGGCCTCGGGAATGCCGTCCAGGCGAGCCTGCGCGATCACGGCCGGATCGTTAGGATTCAGGAAGATGTCGAGCTGGGCTTCGTAGAGGTCCTTGTCGTCCTCCACGCTGGCTGCTTCCTGGATGCGGTCGGCGTCATAAAGCACCACGCCAAGGTAGCGGATACGACCGACGCAGGTTTCACTGCATACCGTTGGCTGGCCGGCCTCGATGCGCGGGTAGCAAAACGTGCATTTCTCGGCTTTGCCGCTTTTCCAGTTGTAGTAGATCTTCTTGTACGGGCAGCCCGACACGCACATGCGCCAGCCGCGGCATTTGTCCTGGTCGATCAGCACAATGCCGTCTTCCTCGCGCTTGTAAATTGAGCCTGACGGGCACGACGCCACGCAAGCCGGGTTCAGGCAGTGCTCGCACAGGCGCGGCAAATACATCATGAAGGTGTTTTCGAACTGGCCGACCATGTCTTTCTGCACCTGATCAAAATTGGCGAGGTTGGCGTCCTTGCTGCGTTTGGAAAACTCGCCGCCGAGGATTTCTTCCCAGTTCGGTCCCCATTCAATCTTTTCCATCCGTTTGCCCGTGATCAGGCTGCGCGGCCTTGCCGTCGGCGTCGCCTGCATTTCAGGCGCCGACTGCAGATGGTCGTAGTCGAAGGTAAAGGGTTCGTAGTAGTCGTCGATCTGCGGCATGTTCGGGTTGGCGAAAAGGCGCATCAGCAGCTTCCACTTGCCGCCCTGGCGCGGTTCAATGGAGCCGTCAGCCTTGCGCACCCAGCCGCCCTTCCACTTGTCCTGGTTTTCCCATTCCTTGGGATAGCCGATACCGGGCTTGGTCTCGACGTTGTTGAACCAGGCGTATTCCATGCCGGGGCGGCTG
>NCGI01000051.1 GCA_002256925.1 Polaromonas sp. 28-63-22 | reverse complement strand
GTCAGAGTGGCTTGTAGCCACCGCAGAACGTGCGCAGCCAGCTATTAAAACTATAGCGACTTGAGCGTCACGGTGACCGGTGCATGGTCACTCGGGCGTTCGTTCTTGCGGGGTAGCTTGTCGATGGTGCAGCTTTCGACCTTCGGCTTCAGTGCCTCGCTGACCAGGATGTGGTCAATGCGCAGACCGCGGTTGCGGCGGAACGCCATCTCGCGGTAGTCCCACCACGAATAGCTTTTTTCGGGCTGATCAAACATGCGGAAGGCATCCGTCAGGCCCAGAACAATCAGCGCCTGGAAATGCTTGCGCTCTTCGGTCGTGTGGTGAATGGTCTCGCGCAGGCCTTCCGGGTCATACGTGTCGCGGTCATCCACGGTGATGTTGAAGTCGCCCAGCAGAACCAGATTCGGATGCGCCGCGAGTTCGGTCGCCATCCAGTTGCGAAGGCCCTCCAGCCACTTCATTTTGTAGGTGAACTTGTCGGTGCCTGGCGCCTGCCCATTGACGAAATAGCCGTTGACCACACGTAACTCACCGGCGGGTGAATCCAGCGTGGCCGCGATCACGCGCGACTGCTCATCGGTAAAGCCGACGATGTTTTTGACCACGTTGCGCGCGGGCGTGCGGCTCAGGATGGCAACACCGTTGTAGGTTTTCTGGCCGAACACCGCGCTGTGGTAACCGGCATCCTGAAGCGCCTGCAGCGGAAACTTGTCGTCGCTGAGTTTGAGTTCCTGCAGGCACAGCGCATCGACCGGATTGGCCGCCAGCCAGTCAAGCACCTGCGGCAGCCGCACCGCCAGGGAATTGACGTTCCAGGTCGATATTTTCATCGTTTAAGTGCTCCAGCCCAGGTAAACATTGCGCAACCAGCTATCAAATATGTAGCGCCGCCAGCGCACCGATAACCAGACCGACACCGGCCAGCGCGAACATGCCGTATTCCAGCCAGCGCTTGCGCGTCAGCAGGGCGATGGCTGCGAGCGCAATCGAAATCTGCAGCACCGTGGTCGCCTGCGCCCAGCGATGGTGCTGGTGCATCTGTTCGTCCGATGACTTGTCCCAGGTGGACGACTGCGTTTCGAGCTTTTCAGCTACCAGTTTGATCTCGTTTTTTTCTTTTTCATAGCGATCAATCTTGCCCTGGTAGAGCGCCTTCTTGTCTTCCGGCGCCAGGTCGCGGGCCAGCTCGGCCAGTGACTGCTTGGTGCTCTTGGCCTGAAAGAAATTCCACTGGTTGGAGGCTTCGGTCTTTTTGATCGCCGCGTTGTTTTTATAAAGCCCGGCATTGGCCTGGGTGGCGCCGCCCATGTAGGAAAAGAGGGCGCCCACCGTGGCGATGATGGCGGTGATAACCGCGATCTGGGCGATCATGCCGCCGCCATTGGCGTGACTGTCGTGTGCGCCCTGGGCCGCATGCTCCAGTTCGTGGTCGTGGGGGCCGTGTACGTGGAATCCGCCTGAAGACATGCTAAGTTTTCCCGGAATGGTTATCGTTGTTGTGAGAGACAAAGCTGAATTTCAGCCCGTTCGAAGAAACGTGTTGCTCGCGCGAAGTCTCGCGCCAGTGCGTGCCCAGCACCGGTGCAAAGGCATCGCCTTCAAACTCCGCGTCGATGTCGGTGACTTCCGCGCGATCGGCCAGCGGCTCGGCCTGGGCATAAATTTGTGCGCCTCCGATCACCCACACTTCGGCCGATGCTTTGCAGCGTTCAAGTGCAGCGTCAAGGCCTGCGACTGGCTCGGCACCTGCGTGCTGCCAATCCGCTTGCCGCGTGATGACGATGTTGCGGCGGCCCGGCAAAGGGCGAAATCTGGCTGGCAGCGAATCCCAGGTTTTGCGTCCCATGATGACCGGCCAGCCCTGCGTGAGTCGCTTGAAGTGGGCGAGGTCTTCCGGCAGGTGCCACGGCATGGTGCCGTCCTTGCCGATCACGCCATTGGCAGCGCGGGCGAAGATCAGGTTGATTTTCATGCCAGCTCAATCCAGATCAAACAGCCACCGGTGCCTTGATGGCCGGGTGATGCTGGTAGTCGCTAAACTCAAAATCCTCAAACTGGTAGTCGAAGATTGACGCTGGCTTGCGTTTGATCTGTAGCGTCGGGTAGGGCAGGGGTGCGCGGCTGAGCTGCAGCGCCACCTGCTCGGCATGGTTGCTGTAGATGTGGCAGTCGCCACCCGTCCAGATGAAGTCGCCGACGTCCAGATCGCACTGTTGCGCCACCATGTGCGTGAGCAGCGCGTAGCTGGCGATGTTGAAAGGCACGCCAAGAAAAATGTCGGCGCTGCGCTGGTAGAGCTGGCAACTCAAGCGGCCTTTGCCGCCTGGCTCTGTGGCGGGCGCCACGTAAAACTGGAAGAAGGCGTGGCAGGGCATGAGCGCCATCTTGCTCAGGTCGGCCACGTTCCAGGCGCTCACGATGATGCGGCGCGAATCCGGGTTGGTCTTGAGTGTGTTGATGACGTCGCTGATCTGGTCAATGTGGCCGCCGTCGGGCGTCGGCCAGCTGCGCCACTGCACGCCATACACGGGGCCGAGGTCGCCATCCGCGCGTGCCCATTCGTCCCAGATGGTGACGCCGCGCTCCTTGAGCCAGTTGTTGTCGCTCGACCCCTGCAAAAACCACAGCAGTTCATGCACGATGGATTTCAGGTGCACTTTTTTGGTCGTCACCAGCGGAAAGCCCTCGTTCAGATCAAAACGCATCTGGTAGCCGAACACGCTTTTCGTGCCGGTGCCGGTGCGGTCGGCCTTGAACACGCCGTGGGTGTCGACGTGGCGCATGAAGTCTTCGTATTGGGAGCGGGTGGGGTGTGTAGTCGGGGGCTTGTTCATGGGGGCGGCGCGATTTGGGCTTTTTGGCATCCAGGCTGCTGTTCAAGCCGTTGCACTTCGGCAAGCAGTAGTTTATTTGCCATTTCCGAGAGATCCAGACCCAGCAATTCAGCTTTATCTATGGTGTCTGTATCCAGGTCAACAGTGATGATGGTCTTGGAATCTGGGTCAGCTTGTTGCATTTTTTCTCCCTGAAGGCAACCAATCTTAAACGTTGGTTTGTTGAGTTTTCTGCTACGGCTCGTCCGGCTTAAAGGGCAATACTTTCCAATTTGATCCACCGTTGAAGATGGCGCGGCAGAGCGAGCAATCCGAAGAATTGAGTGCGAGGGCTGCTGCGCAATTCGGACACTGACCATATCCATCCTGAATGGGCTGATGTCCATGAGCGTTGCCCGATGTTTTGTGCGGCGAGGGTGCTATGGCTGCCATCAAGGATAGAAGGAAGACAACACTTGCAGGAAGCCAAAACAAGAGCGCGGTGGCCATTGCCGCACCAATTGCATTCGCACCGGAAGTAATTGCCAGATTGAAAAAAATGAATCCCCCAACGAACAAAAAAATGGAAGTTCTCCACATTTCAAATGGCTCTCTCGGCAACGAATAGTTGAGTAGCGTGTTTCCGGGTTTGAGTTTTCAAACGCGAAGTACCCGCCCCGGATTCATCAAATTCTCCGGGTCCAGCGCCTGCTTGACGGCCCGCATTATGCCCAGCGCCACCGGCGATTTGTGCTGTTCGAGCTTGTCGAGTTTCAGGCTGCCGACACCATGCTCGGCTGAAATAGACCCGCCAAATCGCATCACCGAGTCATACACCAGGGCGTTGACCTGCTCTTCGTGGTCTCGCAGGAAAGCGGCGCCATCTGCGCCGGCGGGCGCCTGCACGTTGTAGTGCAGGTTGCCGTCGCCCAGGTGGCCGAAATTGACCAGCCGGATACCCGGCAACGCGGCGACCAGTAATGCATCCGTCACATCGACGAACTCCGGAATGCGCGACACCGCAATCGAAATGTCGTGCTTGATGTTCAGCCCCTCTTCAGCCTGCGCCAGGGGAATGGTTTCGCGGATGTGCCAGAGCTGGTTGGCCTGCGTGATGTTCTCTGCGACGACTGCGTCAAGCACGCAGCCTTCGTTCATGGCGGTTTCCAGCAGGCGTTCGAATTGCTCGCGGGCGTGGCCTTCTGATTCCTGGTCGGAGTTTTCAAGTAGCACGCAAAAAGGCGCCCCCACGCTCCCTCCCGAGGGGGCCGTGCTTCGCTTGGGGCGGCCCGGCGCTGCGGCGGGCGCCTCGAGAAACGGCACGCGCATTTGTTTAAAGTTTTTCGCCACCAGGCTCAAGGCGAATTGCCCCATCACCTCAAAGCCGGTCAGGCCCGCCCCCAGGTGCCGGTGTGCCAGACCGAGCAGGGCCACCGCATGCTGCATCGACGGCACGGCGGCCCACGCTGTGAGCCGCGCGACGGGCTGCGGATAGAGCTTCAAAGTGGCGGCGGTGATGATGCCGAGCGTGCCTTCGCTGCCGATGAACAGGTCGCGCAGGTCATAACCGGTGTTGTCCTTGCGCAGGCCGGTCAGGCCGTTCCAGATGTCGCCCTGCGCCGTGACCACTTCAAGGCCCAGGCACAGGTCGCGCGCGTTGCCGTAGCGCACCACCTGCGTGCCACCCGCGTTGGTCGCCAGGTTGCCGCCTATGGTGCAACTGCCTTCGGCCGCTAGACTGAGCGGAAACAGAAAGCCGGCTTTTTCAGCGGCTTCCTGCAGGGTTTGCAAAATGCAGCCGGCCTCTGCGGTCACGGTCATGTTGGCCGCGTCGATGTCGCGCACCGCGTTCATGCGCTGCAGGCTCAGCACCAGTTGCCGGCCCGATTCATCAGGGATACCGCCCACCACCAGGCCGGTGTTGCCGCCCTGGGTGACGATGCTCACGCCGGCTGCCGCACAGACTTTCACAATGGCCGCGACTTCCTGTGTGTTGCCGGGCCGCGCCACGGCCAGCGCCTTGCCGCGCGCACGTTTGCGCCAGTCTTGCTCATAGGCCGTCAGGTCGCCGCCAGTCAGGACGTGCGATGCGCCGGTGATGCGGCGCAGCGTGTCAATCAGCGCCGCCTGGTCGCTCATGGTGCATCGGCGCCGGCGGCTGCAGCCAGCGGCGCGGGCGGAGCCGCCTTCTTCAGCCGCACCCGCACATGCAACGCGCACGCCGCGAACAGCACCAGGCACAGCACGATTTCAACCATCGCCAGATAGTTGCCGGGCGGACGGTCGCTCCACGCGCGCACCACGCCTTCGGTGAAGTAAAGCCACACCAGCAGGCTCATCCAGCGGTAGGTGTACATACGGTTTTTCAACAGCCCGGCCAGCGGGAGGAACAGCGGCAGCACCTTCAGCGCCAGCAGCGATCCGCCGGGGCGAATCGGCGCCAGCCACATTTCCCAGGCCAGACCGAGCACGATCAGGCCGCCCACGCTGGCCACTGCGAGCCAGCGCGTCATGTCAATTTGGGTTGCTTTTTGCATCAGGATGGCATGATACCGGGGATGAGATTTCAGCAAACATGGCAGAACCTGCTGGCCACCCTGTCGCACTTCCCGTGGCGCTACACCGCCCTCACGCTGCGTGACCGGTTTCGTGAAGACCGCATGGGGTTGACGGCCAGCAGCTTGACGTTCACCACGTCGATTGCACTGGTGCCGTTTTTTACCGTGGCGCTGGCGGTTTTCACCGCTTTTCCGATGTTCTCGAAGCTGCAAGGCGCGCTGCAGGCGTGGCTGATTCAAAGCCTGATTCCCGACAACATCGCGCGGCAGGTGCTGGGTTACCTGACGCAGTTCAGCCGCCAGGCCAACAAGCTGGGCGTGGCCGGACTGGCCGTGTTGCTGGTCACGGCGATTGCGATGATTCTGACCATCGACCGCACCCTCAACGGCATCTGGCGCGTACGGAAAACACGCCCACTGACGCAACGCGTGCTGATTTACTGGGCCGCCATCACGCTGGGCCCGCTGATGCTGGCCGCCAGTCTGGCGCTGACGTCGTATGTGCTTTCGGCCTCGCGCGGGCTGGTGGGCGCGTTGCCCGGCAGTCTGCGGTTTTTGCTGGACCTGGTCCAGTTTGCGATGGTGGCTGGCGGTGTGGCGGCGCTGTTTCGCTACGTGCCCAACACGTACGTGAGGTGGTCGCACGCATGGGTCGGCGGCATCTTCGTGGCGGCGGGCATGGAGCTGGCCAAGAAGGCCCTGACCCTGTACCTCGGCGCGGTACCGACTTATTCATTGGTGTACGGCGCGTTTGCCACGCTGCCTATCCTGCTGGTCTGGATTTACGTGTCGTGGGTCATCGTGCTGGTGGGGGCCGTGATCACCGCCTATCTGCCCAGCCTGCTGGCCGGCGTGCCCCGGCGCGGCAGCGCGCACGGCTGGCAGTTCCAGCTGGCGATCGAGGTGCTGCAGCAGCTGCATGCGACGCACCGCTCGGCGCGCAAGGGCATCACCGCCTCCGGGTTGGCCGAACGGCTGCAGGTCGATGTGCTTCAGCTGGAGCCCGTGCTTGAAACGTTGCTGGCGCTGGACTGGGCAGGGCAGCTCAACGAGGCCAAAGACGATGCAGAAGCCCGCTATGTGCTGCTGGCCGATCCGGACAGCACACGGCTGGAGCCCCTGCTTCAGCGTTTGCTGCTCGACAGGGCGCCTTCCGTAGGAGCCCTCTGGCAAAACGCTGGCCTGACGGCGCTGCGGCTGCGCGACGCGCTGTGAGCCCTGCGCGGGATTTCCGGGCTGCAGGGCGGGGCCCGATGACGCTGATATTGCGCAGGGCGCGGGAAAAACCCTGATTCGCCGCGTGCCTGCATCGCGACAGGATGGTGTCTTACACGGTTGTTGCGCCGCAACATTCACCATGAAGGCACTTGTTTATCCAACCCCACGGAGTAAAACTGTGAACCATCCCGCACCGCAGGAACTGCCGCAGCTTGCCGGTTCTGTAAACGAACCGATTGACATTAATCGTGAAGAGTCTGTCAATTACTGGTCGTCTGCCCTTGGGTGCAGCGAATGGGAACTGCGGGTGGCCGTGGCCGAAGTCGGTCCGGCGTCCAAGGACGTCGGCAGCGAACTCGGGAGATGCCTGTGAGCGCGTTCATGCCACTTTCCACGCAGCCGCTGCTGGTGCGGGTCAAGGAGCCGGCTGCAGGTCTCTTTTACTGGGTTGTCACCCAGCTGGCTGAAAAGGAAGACGTGCCTGACGTGCGTGTTGATGCCTCTGATCACCCCTACCCGACCCACGAAGCGGCCATGCTGGCGGGATCGGCCTGCCTGAAGGCCATCAAGACCCTGCCTTCGCGAAGCAGCCTCTGAGGCGAAAGGCGCTACCGGCTGCTACTGCCGTGGGCGCTGCTTTCGGCGCGTTCGCTGGTGGACCTTTTCGTGAAGGCGCCGGCAACCCGACGCGGTGCAGGTCATAATTTTGGTCGTCTGCCGCCGCCATGAATGCTGAAAAAACCACGTTGATTTCCCACCCTGCAGCCGCAGCGCGTTTGTGGGTGGTGTGCCTGTGCGCGCAGTGGTGCCCTGCCTGCAACGACTACCAGGCGGTTTTTGCCGGTTTGGCCGCCACGATGGGTCAGCGCCACCCCGCGACACGATTCGTCTGGATTGATGTGGAAGACCAGGCGGATCTGGTGGGCGATCTGGATATTGAAACCTTTCCCACACTGCTGGTGGGTGATGGTGACGGCGTGAGATTCCTTGGCGCCGTGACGCCGCAGGCCGATGTTTTGTCGCGTCTGCTGGAGGCCATGCACCAGCCCGATGCCCCGCGCGGGCCGCACCGACCCGACTCCCTGCGAATCATCGAGCAACTCGCAGCGTGCCCCGACGTGTGGTTGCGCGAGTCGCTGGCAAAAATCTGATCGGCCTTGCTGCAAAAAATGTCCCGAAAGCACGGGGCGTCCACGGCGCTCAGGCGAGTCAGGCTTGAGTAATCAGGTCAAAAAAGGCCTGTAGCCCTTATAAAACCTGCTCCAGCAGCTACGTTTTTGATAGCGAGCTGGTAAAGCACGCCGCGCCAGCGCGCCCATGGTCAGGCCGCGCGAAAAGGTGTTCGGCGGTGGATCATCGAAGGCCAGGCCCAAGCTCATGGCCGCAAGCATTCCTTCAGGGCGGCCAGCACGGCATCGGGCGCTTCCAGCATGAGCTGGTGACCGGCCTCAACCTCGACGACCTCGCCTCGGGTGGCCCGGCTGATCAAACCCCTGGCTGCCTTGGGCAAGGTCATCTGGTCGTTGCGGCCCAGGATGAAAAGTGTCTCGCACTGCACGCGGGCCATTGCTGCGTCGCCGCCTGCGTAGTCGTCACAGGCCTTGAAGCCGGTGTGGAACAAATTGATCGTGGGGTTGCTCCGCAGCACCCGTCGCATCAGCGCTTTCGAGCCGCCGTAAAGCCAGGTGCCAGGCCCCAGCGATGAAGGCGGCGGGGCCAGCATGGAATGCGAGAACACGTTGACCAGGTCGATGGCCTTCATCGGCTCGTCGCGCGACATCGCAAGCAGGGCGGGCGAGACCTTCATCGGGTAGGCCGTCCCCACCATCACGAGATGGCTGACGCGTTCGGGTGCGCTGGCCGCCACTTCGAGGGCCACCAGCGAGCCAAAACTGTGACCGACCAGCGCCGCCTTCTCAACGCCCGCCGCATCAAGCAGCGCCAGCACGAATCGCGCGGCGCTTTCTACCGAAGGCGCCGGATCGCCAGCGCTTTTACAGTGGCCGGGCAAGTCCACCGCCAGCACGTTCCAGCCGTGGTGCGCGAAGTACCGGGTCTGCAGGATCCATACGCTGTGGTCGTTCAGCACGCCGTGAATGAAAACAGCGGTGGGCTGGGACGCATCAAAGCGCTTGCCCCCGGTGTAGCAATAGGTTTGGTGGCCGTTAACTTCGAGATACATGGAAGGTTGCTCTCCAGACGGTTGGTCATGGGGTTGCCGAAATGCAGACTTTGCCAGGCGGGGCGGGCCTGGCCCGAAGGGATGGGTGGCGCTTCTAGGCTGCTTTTTCTGCCGCCTTCAAGGCCCGCTTCAAATCATCCACCAGGTCGGCCGGGTCTTCCAGACCAATGGACAGGCGAATCGTGCCCTGCGTGATCCCGCCTGCCGCCAGGGCTTCGTCGCTCATGCGGAAGTGGGTGGTGCTGGCGGGGTGAATCACCAGGCTGCGGCAGTCGCCCACGTTGGCCAGGTGGCTGAAGACCTTGAGGGTTTCGACAAACGCCTTGCCTTGCGCGCGGCTGCCTTTCAGGTCAAAACTGAAGACCGAGCCGGCACCGCGCGGTAGCAGTTTTTTGGCCAGTGCATGGCTGGCATGCGACGCCAGCATCGGGTGGCCGACGCGTGAAACAAACGGGTGGCTGGCCAGAAACTCCACCACTTTTTCGGTGTTGCCCATGTGCCGTGCCATGCGCAGCGGCAGCGTTTCGATGCCCTGCAGGATGAGCCACGCGGTGTGCGGGCTCATGCAGGCGCCGAAGTCGCGCAGGCCTTCGCGGCGGGCCCGCAGCAAAAAAGCGCCTACAGTGCTTTCCTCGCTGAAGACCATGTTGTGAAAGCCGTCATAGGCTTCGGTCAGTTCGGTGAATTTCCCTGATTGCTCCCAGTCGAAGGAGCCGCCGTCCACCACGATGCCGCCAATCACGGTGCCGTGGCCGCTCAAAAACTTGGTGGCCGAGTGGTAGATCAGGTCAGCCCCGTGGTCGAAGGGCTTGATGAGCCAGGGCGAGGTGAGGGTGGAGTCCACCAGCAGCGGCACGCCCGCTGCGTGCGCGATGCCGGACACCGCTTCGATGTCCAGCACATCGAGCCCCGGATTGCCGACCGTTTCGCCAAAAAAGAGCTTGGTGTCGGGCAGTACGGCGTTTCGCCAGCCGGCCAGGTCGCCGGGTTGGACGAAGGTGGTGTCAATCCCGAAGCGTCGCAGCGTGTAGTGCAGCAGGTTCTGCGAGCCACCATACAGCGCCGTGCTCGCCACAATGTGCGAGCCCGCTCCCATCAGCGTCGCGATGGCCAGATGCAGCGCGGCCTGACCGCTGGCCGTCGCGATGGCGCCGATGCCGCCTTCGAGCGCTGACACGCGCTGCTCCAGCACGGCGTTGGTCGGGTTGCTGATGCGCGAATACACATGACCCGCGCGCTCCAGGTTGAACAGGGAAGCGGCATGGTCGCTGGACGCGAACACAAACGAGGTCGTCAGGTGAATCGGCACCGCCCGGGCGCCGGTGGCCGGGTCGGGCGCAGCGCCAGCATGCAGAGCGAGTGTGTCGAAGCCAGGGTCCGAATATCCGGGCATGGGGGGGTCTCCAGTCCAATGAAAATGCGGGAGCGGGTGGCTCGCGGCAGCCCAAACCTTCCCGCATTCAGCGATAAATCTTTACAGCATGGGCCCGATTGTGGGCTATATTGGAATCGTCATTCCTGGTGCCGCACTACGGTGGGATCATCGCCCGCGCAACAGGCTCAACCGGATCCAAATGAGGAGAAAGCCATGAAAGTTGATGACATCCTGCGTGTCAAGGGCAATACCCTTTACACCGTGCAGCCGGATGAGCCGCTGGCCAAGGCTGCCCAGATCATGGCGGACAAAGACATCGGCTCGCTGGTGGTGATGGGGCATGGCGAACTGGTCGGCATGCTCACCTTCCGTGAGGTGATTGTTGCCATCGTCAACAACGGCGGCGAGATCGGCAACCTGCGGGTGGGCACGGTCATGGACGACCACCCGCTGACCTGCACTTCGGAGACCGGACTCGATGAAGTTCGCCGCATGATGCTGGACCGGCATGCGCGCTACATGCCGGTGATGAACCAGAAAATGCTGATGGGCGTCATCAGCCTGTACGACGTGGCCAAGGCCGTGGTGGACAGCCAGAACTTCGAGAACAAGATGCTCAAGGCCTACATTCGCGACTGGCCGGCGGGTGCCGACGAAGAAAGCGAAGCCAGGGGCCTTTGATGCGCCCGCCGCATCGGGCAGATTGGCCGGCTCCCTGCTCGGGGATAATCGGGCTCCATGAGCGGCAACACCTTCGGCAATCTATTCGCAGTCACCAACTTCGGTGAATCCCACGGCCCGGCCATTGGCTGCGTGATCGACGGCTGCCCGCCCGGCCTGTCGCTGTGCGAAGCCGACATCCAGATCGACCTCGACCGCCGCCGCCCCGGCACCAGCCGGCACGTCACGCAGCGCAACGAACCCGACGCGGTTGAAATCCTGTCGGGCGTTTACGAAGGCAAGACCACCGGCACGCCGATTGGCCTGCTGATCAAAAACACCGACCAGCGCAGCAAGGACTACGGCAACATCCTGGAAACCTTCCGGCCAGGCCATGCCGACTACAGCTACCTGCACAAATACGGCCTGCGCGACCCGCGTGGCGGCGGCCGGGCATCGGCACGGCTGACGGCGCCCATGGTGGCTGCCGGCGCCGTGGCCAAAAAATGGCTGCTCGAAAAGTACGGCACCACCTTTCGCGGCTGCATGACCCAGATCGGCGACATGCCGATCGTCTTCGAGTCTTGGGAGCATGTGCCGGACAACCCGTTTTTTGCCCCGGTGGCCGATGTGTCTGCGCTTGAGGACTACATGGACGCACTGCGCAAGGCCGGCGACTCGTGCGGCGCGCGTATCCGCGTCACCGCCACGGGCATGCCCGTGGGTCTGGGCGAGCCGCTGTTCGACAAGCTTGACGCCGACATTGCGTTTGCCATGATGGGCATCAATGCGGTCAAGGGGGTTGAAATTGGTGCCGGCTTTGCCAGCGTCACGCAGCGCGGCACCACGCATGGCGATTCGCTGTCGCCCGGGGGTTTTTTGAGCAACAACGCCGGCGGCGTGCTGGGTGGCATCAGCACCGGGCAGGACCTGGAAGTGTCGATTGCGATCAAGCCGACCAGCTCCATCATCACACCGCGCCAGTCGATTGACACCCACGGCCAGCCGGCCGAGGTGGTGACCAAGGGGCGGCACGACCCCTGCGTCGGCATACGCGCCACGCCCATTGCCGAGGCCATGCTCGCACTCGTCGTGATCGAGCACGCGCTGCGCCAGCGCGCGCAGAACGCCGATGTCGCGGTCAGCACGCCCGACATCATGCGGGCCAGGGTCTGATTTCATGTCGAAATCATTCGTGCACTTTGTCGGCCTCGCTAGCCGTAGGTCTGTAAAGTTGCCCGTTGCGTCTTCGCACTCACCAATGCATTGGAAACAGAAGAGTCGATACGGGTCGGCTTCAACACCGGGCTGTTCGTGCGTTCTGGTCGAAGCCTTGACAGGGTTAACAGACGCCCTGACGGGTTCTGAGTGAGCGGACAGGGTGAGGTAAGTGATGGGAAGCAAAGCGCTCAAGGCTCGGGCGGCGCAGCCCGGAACGGGTTGAAGCCGGTCACCAGCGCCATCGCGGCCAGAATCAGCACGCCACCCGGCAGCATGCTGGCCGTGACCGGCTCGCCCAGAAACAGCGCCCCCCAGGTCACGCCGAACAGCGGAATCATGAAGGCGGCCGACGTTGCTGCGCTGGCCGGAATCTCGCGCATCAGCCGCAGGCTGACCCAATACATGAAGCCTGAGGTGACGATGCCCAGCACGGCGACGGCGATGGCGGCGCGGGTTGAAAAATGGGCCTCGGGCATGGCTGCCGCAGCCGGCAAAAGCAGAATCATCGAAGCGGCCACATGCACGGTGGCGGACGCTGTGAGCGGGTCGTGCCGCGTCGTGGCCCGCTTCATGTACACAGCGCCAAAGCCGTAGCTGGCTGCCGCCGCAATACAGGCCAGCGCCGCCCACACCACCGCCGGCGTCACGGCGACCGGCCCCAGCCGCACCAGCAGGGCCACGCCCATGAAGCCGACGGCGCAGCCGACCAGCCGCCGCGTGGTCAGTCGTTCTTCCCGCGTCAGCGCGGCGCCCATCACGCCGAACAGCGGCACGGTGGCGTTCAGCACCGCCGAATAGCCCGCCGGCAGGGTCAGCGCAGCCCAGTTGAACAGCACGAAGGGCAGGACCACGCTGGCCAGGCTCAGGGCGGCGAGCGCGGGCCAGTCCCGGCGTGCCGGCCAGCGCCGGCGCAGCGCCAGCATCAGCAGCGCCAGCACGACCGCCGCCAGCACACAGCGCGCACCGGCCGTGACCCAGGGCCCGAGCGCCGGACTGGCGATGCGAAGCAGCGGAAAGGAAGCACCCCAGAGGGCAGACATGCCGACAAGCTGGCTGAAGTGTTTGGTTCGCATGGGCTGGCTACGATTGTGCGGGATAGGCCAACCTGCTGCTGGCGCGCCAGTCGTTTTTCCTGTAGCTGTTCGTCTTCATCACACCCTTGGATTCAAGCACGAAGTGCAACAAGGATTAGTTTAGCGGGTGCACTTGCAGGCTGAAGAACACCTCATGTGGAGTTCGATAGCCCAGGCATTTGC
>NCGI01000330.1 GCA_002256925.1 Polaromonas sp. 28-63-22 | reverse complement strand
AGCATGCCGGCGAGCTGCAGAAAAACCGTCACACGGTCCTGCGCGCCCTTGATCCACGGCACCGACGGGGTGTTGGCGCTGAAGGTCACCAGGCCCTTGCCGGGCTCGAAATGGGCCGCCACTTCATTGCGCGACTTGTCGGCGAAGCGGGTCGGCGCCAGCCCGTCGGCATCGACCTGGCCGGTGCTGGCCAGGCTGCGCGAACCGAGAAACAGCGCGCTGACGGTCATGCGAGCGTCATAGCTGCTGCCGGCGTTGCGCCACAGCAGCTCGGCGTTGGCGTAGTAGGTCAGGCCCTTGGCCAGGCCCGTCATCTTGTACGCCAGGCGCGCGCTGGCCGGCAGGGCCATCGCGGTCACGGCGGTGGTTTCGGGCAGCGCGGGGACGACGGGCGCGCTGGCTGGGGCTGCCGCAGCCACCGCTGACGAGGGCGCCGAGGCTGCCGAAGCTGCCGCGAGGGCCGCATCGGCGCCTGCCTCGCTGGCGGCGGCCTCGGGCGCAGCGGGGGCGCTGCTTGCGTCAGCCGCCGCCGGGGGCGTTTCGGCGACCGGTTCGGCAGGCAGTTCGGGCGGGGGTTGGGCCGCTGGTGGCGACTCGGGAGTCGCTATCAATTCAGGAGCTGGTGGCGCAGGTAATACCTGGGCTGGAGGCCTTTTTGGCTTGAGAATTCGCTTGCGGACGGGCTTCGGGGCGGGTTGTGACGGGGGCGCGGCCTCAATCGCCGGCACGGGTGCAACTGGCGGCGCCGGCTCAATGCTGCGCGTCACCAGGGCCGCCACCGGTGCGGCGGCGGGGCTGATCCGCGCTGGCGCTGCCGTCAGCAGCCAGCCATGCACCGCCAGCACCAGCGCCGCCAGCACCAGCAGCGCCCGCCAGCCGGGTCCGCGCCGGGGCGTGGCTGGCCGTCCGGGCAGGCGCAGATCGGGCGAGGCGGCAGGCGCTGGCGGCAGCGGCGTGCTCATGCGCCTGTGAACCCCAGGTCGCTGGAAAGTTGCCGCGCGGCGGCGGCCAGCGGCAGCGCGACCGGGCCGTCCCAGGCCACGTCGAAACTGGCCAGCGAGCCCAGCGCCACCATGCCCAGCACCAGGTGCCCGTCGGCGTCGAACACCGGCGCACAAAACCCGCCCACGCCTGGCAGCAGGCTGCCCACCACCCGCGCCAGTCCGCGCTGGCGCACCTCGGCCAGCAGCGGCGTCACCTGCGGGCGGCTAAGCGGCCCATCCGCGCCCGCCAGTCGCTGGCCGCGTGCCAGTTCGTCGTCCAGCAGCGGCGCCACCCGGGGGTGCAGCGTGTCGCCCGGCGCCATGAAGGCGGCAAAGCACAGCCCGGTGGCCGACGTCAGCAGCGGCATCACGTCGCCCAGGCGCAAATTGACCGTGATGGCGCGCGGCGATTCTTCCCAGTGAACAATCGTCGGCCCCTGGTTACCCCAGACCGCCAGTGCCAGCGTGTGGCCGATCTGGTTCATCAGCAGCGGAAGGCGCTCGCGTGCCCATTTCACGCTGTCAAGCCTTGAGATGGAAGCGAGTCCTAACTTTAGTGCGGCAGGACCGAGGTCGTAGCGGTTGGTGGCCAGATCCTGCGACACCAGCGCCAGGCGCTGAAAGCTCACCAGGTAGCGGTGCGCCTTGGCTGCGTTCATGCCGGCTGCGGCGGCCAGGTCGCGCAGCATCAGCGGCCCGGGCGCAGCGGCCAGCGCGGCCAGCAGCGCGTAACCGACCTCGACCGACTGGATGCCTGCGCGCAGCGGCGGCAGCCCGGCGGGCGCGCCTACGGGTGCGTTCGACCTGGCCCCCTTGTGACCGGGCGTGGCGAGGGGTTCCAGGTCATCGGCAGGGGCGGTCATCGAACGGGTCCAGGTTCCGGATTACAGTCAGGGCAACTGATTTCACTGATCGTAACGCGGCCCCTGCGCGGGCCGCCCGACCCTGCCACCGGCCCGGAAAACCCGATGAAACTTGCCACCTACAAAGACAGCTCGCGTGACGGACAACTGGTGGTCGTCTCGCGCGACCTGCGTGACGGACAACTGGTGGTCGTCTCGCGCGACCTTTCCACGGCGCATTACGCGACCGGCATCGCCACCCGGCTCCAGCAGGTGCTGGACGACTGGGGGTTTTTGTCGCCGCAGCTGCAGGACCTGTATGAAAGCCTCAACAGCGGCAAGGCGCGCCATGCGTTTCCGTTCGAACCGGCCCGCTGCATGGCGCCGCTGCCGCGCGCCTACCAGTGGGCCGACGGTTCGGCCTTCATCAACCATGTCGAGCTGGTGCGCAAGGCGCGCAATGCCGAAGTACCGCCCACTTTTTACACCGACCCGCTGATGTACCAGGGCGGCAGCGACGACTTCCTCGGGCCGTGCGACGACGTGGTGGTGGCCAGCGAGGATTTCGGCATCGACTTCGAGGCTGAAATTGCGGTCATCACCGCCGATGTGCCGATGGGCGCCACGCCCGGGCAGGCGATTGATGGCATACGCCTGTTGATGCTGGCCAACGACGTGTCGCTGCGCAACCTGATTCCCGACGAGCTGGCCAAGGGCTTCGGCTTTGTGCAGAGCAAACCGGCGACTGCCTTCAGCCCGGTCGCGGTCACGCCCGACGAGGTCGGCGAGGCATGGCAGGGCGGGCGGCTTCACCTGACGCTGCAAAGCACCTGGAACGGCCGCAAGGTCGGGCTGTGCGAGGCCGGGCCCGAAATGACCTTTCATTTCGGCCAGTTGATCGCCCACTTGTGCAAAACCCGCAACGTGCGCGCCGGCAGCGTGATCGGCTCCGGCACCGTCAGCAACAAGGACTGGACCCATGGCTACAGCTGCATCGCCGAAAAGCGTGCGATTGAAACCATCGAGGACGGCAAGCCAAAAACCGCCTTC
>NCGI01000329.1 GCA_002256925.1 Polaromonas sp. 28-63-22 | reverse complement strand
CAGTTCGCTGTCCACCTCGCAGTAGCGGCTGGGCAGCAAAAACTGCAGCGTCTCGGCGGGCAGGTCGGTCGGGTCGTGCTGCCAGGCCGATGGATTCACCTCGTCGGGCAAGCCCGAATCGCGAATGATTGACTCGCTGTAGAACCGCACCTGGTTGACGCCGGCAAACGCGTTGACGCGACCGCACTGGTTGCCAAAGGTGTCGAGGTATTCGTCCACGAACAGGTTGGGCTGCACCCACACCACTTCAGGTGCCCACAGGTCGGCCTGCCGCGACGGATGCACATGCAGCAGGTAGATAAGCGCCATCGGCGACGTCACGGCCAGTTGAATGTCAAAACCGATCTTGATGTGCATGGGACTGTCCGGCCAAAGAGGTTGAAAGGCGTGGGGCGAAGGGGCGCGCCTCCGGCGAACACGCTGCGGCGCCACGGTGGTGCGGTCGAAGCTGAAAGCATGAGCGCCCGCGCATCCCGCCGACAGTCACGCAATAGCCGTGCCGCTGTCGGAAACTGGTGGTTTGCGGGGCAGACAAATCCTACGGAGTTGCCAACTACCAGAGGGCGGCGCCATGTAAAGCGCAGGTAGTGTGGTGCAACGTTGTGTGTGCGGGGTCAACACGCGGGCGCGGCGCGCCGTTGAACACTCGGTCATCGTGATTCCAAGTTAGCAGACCACTCCATCCAAAGGACTCTCGTGAACAAATTACTCGCTACCCTCATCGCCACCCTGTTTGCCGGCGCTGCCTTTGCGCAGGCACCCGTTGCCGTGGCACCCGCTGCGTCCGTCACGGTGGCAACGCCTGCCGTCGTCAAGGCCGAAGCCAAGGCCGACAAATCGGTTGCCGCCGCTGTCAAAAGCGAAGCCAAAGTCGATGCCAAGGCCGATGCCAAGGTTGAGAAATCTGCCATGACGTCTGCCGAGAAGAAAACCGCAGCCCACGCCAAAGCCGCTAAGGCTAAAGCCAAGGCGCACGCCAAGGTTGACAAGGCCGACGCGGACGACAAAACCAAGGCCATGGCCACGTCTGAAAAAGTCCATGCGAAGGCCGACGCCAAAGCCGACAAAGCTGTCATCAATGCCGACGCGAAGACCGACAAGGTCAAGGTCCAGGCTGTCGCCGATAAAGCCGTTGCCAAAAGCGAGACCGCAGCCGTCAAAGCCGAAACCAAGGCTGATGTGAAAGCCGCCACCGGCAAGTAAGCCCGGGTGTGACAGCAAGCCTTCCGGCTTGCGTCCTCCGAAAAAAAGACAGGCCTGGCCTGTCTTTTTTTATGGCCGTCGAAAGGCGCCGCTGTGGGCCCTGTTTATGAGGTAAACAGGGCTGTAGCCTAGACTCTATGTGCGCCAGCAGCTATAATAATCATAGCAACTGGTAGTTGAGTCGTACAAAAAATCCTAGCGCCCCACCACCGACCAACCCGCGTGCAGGTTGGTCTTGTCGTTCTCGTATTCCCACGCCGTGCCGCAGCGGTCGCAGCGGTAGCTGGTGATGGTGATCAGGCCGTGGCGGCGCGTTTCATGGCGGTTGCCGCCCTGCAGCAGCTCGGCATGCCCCGGCGCGCGGCGCCAGTTGCGCTGGATGCCTGCGCATGATTCGCACAGCGTCATCTTGTTCGGGTCGTTCGGCGGGGTCTGGTCTTGGGTCATCGGATGCTTTCAGGGGGTTGCGTGGCGTCTGCCGATTGTCGCGGCTTGTTGGCCTGAAAGCCTCTGCGACCGCCCCGTGCCGCCACGTTAACCGCGCAAACCCTGCAAATCCCGCAAGCGCTGATGCGCCGCATCCGCCAGATCCACCGGCAACTGGTTCTTGGCCTGAAGGTAGTGGCGGGTGAACACTTCCAGGTAAGCCTCCAGCGTCTGCGCTGCCAGCGGCTCACCGGCCAGGTCCAGGCACAAGGCAGCCACCTCTGACGTACAAAAGTGATCATCACGCCGGGAGCGGCGCAACTTGTAGTGGGAGAGCTGGTCCGGCTGCAGACTGAGCACCGGCAGATGGTTCAGGTAGGGGCTTTTGCGAAACATCTTGCGCGCCTCCGGCCAGGTCGCGTCGAGCAGCACAAACAGCGGGCGTCTGGCCGGCTTG
>NCGI01000050.1 GCA_002256925.1 Polaromonas sp. 28-63-22 | reverse complement strand
GATCATGGGCCGGCCCAGCACGAGCTGGATCAGCGCGTTGATCAGCAGCACCGTGGGCACGACCATGAACACGTTGCCGAAAACCGCAGCCACCTGCGACCGGACCAGGTGCGTCACTTCATCGACGAAATCGGCCAGCGCCGTGTCGCTGTCGATGTCCTTGAGCTTGGCGGCCATGGCCGGCGCCGTCATGGCGGGCTGCTTGGTGGCCAGCGTGCAGTGCAGCAACTGCATCACGATAAAGCTTGCGGCGTACATCAGACCCGACCAGAAGCCGCCCCAGAAGCCCGACAGCCCCACGCCCAGGATCACGAACTTGAGCAGCGTGGTGAACGCCGTGATCGCGCCGCCGCCCATGGCTTTACCCAGCATGTCCTTGTATTCGCTGCGGTTGCGGGTGATGTAACGCTCGCCGGTTTCGGCACTGCGCTCGGCCATCTTCGCCGACAGCAGCGTGGAATTGGCGCTGATCAAAGCGCCCACGCTTTTGCTGTCCTGCCCGATGGTCACGCGGCGCACCAGCAGCTTGAGCGCGGCCAGCGCCGGCCTGGGCGCGAGCAGGGCGTCGAGCAGTTCGCGCACCCGCACGATACGTGCGCGCAACTGGCGCAGCCTGAACACCATGCCGACCGAAACGCCGTGGTCGTCGAGGTGCACGTAGATGCTGTTGATCGCCTGGCGGCAGGCGTCCAGCCGTTCACGGTACTGCGTGACCACGGCCATCAGCTCGTCGTCGTCGCGACCAGCCTTGAAAAACACCTGGCGCAGCGCCTCCACGTCGGACGGCAGCGCATGAAAGGCCCGGGCCTGCCGCGCCTCGGCGTCCATGCGCAGGCGCAGTTCGGGCGCGAAACCGGTGGCGCGCACCTGCGCCGTGGCGTAGGTCAGCGCATCGACCAGGCTGTGTTGCCACGCCAGCGTGTCGCGGGCCGGGTCGGTCGAGAGCAACTGCGTCAGCTGCGAGATTTGCGCGTCATCGAGCGCGCCCATCCATTGCGTGTCGAAGCGTGAGCGCGCCACCAGCGGAAAGAGTTCGGCGGCGTCCACGGTTTCGGGCGTGGCGGGCAGTATCTTGCGGCGCAGGCGCTCGGCCAGCTCGCTGACAAACGCGGTGCGTGGCGCGAAGCCGAAATCGGCCAGCAAGGGAGTGATGTCCACGGTCTGCACCAGCGTTTGCCACCACGCCTGCAGACGCTTTTGAACCGGCGGCTGGCGCGCCACGGCATCGAGGAAGCCCTGCACGCGCGACACGGCGGCCGGCACCGAACTTTCGTCGCCCCGGATCCATTCGAACAGCTTGATCAGCCAGATGTGCCGGTCGGCCAGCGAGGCGTCCGGGTTCAGCGCTGCCAGCAGCGCAGGCAGGTTGTCCATGGGTCGATTCAATGAAGAATCCGGCCGGGTGACGGGCTGCCGTCGCCCGCTTCCAGGACAAACATCGGGATGGCGGCCTCAAACCGCTCGCCGTCTTCAGCGACACAGAAATAATGGCCGTGCATGGTGCCGCTGGGCGTGCGCAGCCGCGAGCCGCTGCTGTACTGGAACGACTCGCCGGGCTTGAGCAGCGGCTGGCGTCCGACCACGCCAAGCCCACGGACCTGTTCGGTGTGGCCGTTGGCGTCGCTGATGAACCAGTGGCGCGCGATCAATTGAGCCGCCACCTCGCCGGTGTTGGTCACGGTGACGGTGTAGGCAAAACTGTAAACAAACTCGCCCGGGACGGACTGTTCGGGAAGATAGCGGGGGCTGACTTCGCAGGAAAATTGGTATTTAGGCATGACAACAAGAAAAAGCGGGGGGAGGCCGGCGCGGGGCCTGCCGAGGCCAGAAAAATTCTGGCTGTAGCGGCAGACAAGGCCGCCAGACAGGGGCACGCAACGGCACGCAAAGGCACGAAAGCCATGTTAACCCGCCCGGAACGCGGCCGTCGCGGGGTCGGCCGATGCGAGGCCGCCGGCCTGGCTTGCTGCCACAATTCGGCCATGCCCCAAACCAGCCTGCCCACCTACCGCATCGCCCCGTCCATCCTGTCTGCCGATTTCGCCCGCCTGGGCGATGAAGTCAAGGCCGTCATTGCCGCCGGGGCGGACTGGATCCACTTTGACGTGATGGACAACCATTACGTGCCCAACCTGACCTTCGGGCCCATGGTCTGCCAGGCGCTCAAGCCGCATGCCCACCGAGCCGATGGCACGGCGGTGCCGATCGATGTGCACCTGATGGTGCAGCCGGTCGATAGCCTGGCCGCCGCCTTTGCCGGCGCCGGCGCCGACCTGATCAGCTTTCACCCCGATGCATCGGGCCATGTGCACCGTAGCGTGCAGGCAATCAAGGCCCAGGGCTGCAAGGCGGGCCTGGTGTTCAACCCGGCCGCGCCGCTGGACGTGCTGGACTGGGTGATTGACGACATCGACCTGATTTTGATCATGAGCGTGAACCCCGGCTTTGGCGGACAAAGCTTCATCGATTCCGCCCTGCGAAAAATCGAAGACGCGCGCCGCCGCATCGACGCGTCAGGCAAGGACATCCGGCTGGAGGTCGATGGCGGCATCAAGACCGACAACATCGCCCGGGTGGCGGCGGCCGGCGCAGACACCTTTGTCGCCGGCAGTGCCATTTTCGGCAAGCCCGACTACCGGCAGGTCATCGACGCGATGCGCGTGGCGCTGGCCGGGTAGTTGCGTGGGGGCTTGTTTCGACGCGGCCATCATCGACCTCGATGGAACCCTGGTGGACACCATGGGCGACTTCGTCGCGGCGCTGAACCTGATGCTGGGCGATCTGGGGCCCAGTCCGGCCGGCACGCTGGCGGTTGACGCCGCCACGGTTACGCCGATGGTCGGCAAAGGCTCGGAACACTTGATCCGTTCAGTGCTCAATCACCTTCAAGCCCAGGAATTACCTGCGCGACCAGCTATTGATTTGATAGCGAGCTACGACACGGCGTTTGCGCGTTACCAGCACCACTACCACGCTGTCAGCGGCCGGTATTCGACCCTCTACCCGGGCGCGCTGGAAGGTGTCCGTGCCTTGCGGTCAGCGGGTTTGAAGCTGGCCTGCGTGACCAACAAACCGCTCGCGTTTGCGCGCCCCCTGCTGCAGGCCAAAGGGCTGGACGGTTTTTTCAGAGAGGTTTTCGGCGGTGACTCGTTTGCCCGCAAAAAGCCCGATCCGCTGCCGCTGCTGAAGGCTTGCGAGGCCCTGGGCACGCGGCCGGCGCGCACGCTGATGATCGGCGACTCCAGCAACGACGCGGCGGCCGCGCGCGCAGCCGGCTGCCCGGTCGTGCTGGTCACCTACGGCTACAACCATGGCCAGCCGGTGCGAGCGGTCGATGCCGACGGGTTCGTGGATTCGCTGGCGAACTTGTTGGCGTGAGCCTGGCGCGGCCAGGCCGGGTTCAGGCTGACTTGCCGAGCAGCGCGTCCTTGAGCTTCCAGTCGGCTGGGTGCTGGCCGAGCCAGATGCGCATCAAGGCGTTGAAAAATTCGGGTTCCTTGAAGGGCTCGCCCTGCGGCTTGCCCTTGACGGTGATGACGGTGCCGGTGCCCGGAATCCAGTCGATGGTGAAATTCTCGCCCGCCAGCAGTTTTTTCTGGTCCGAAAAAATCTGGCCCATCCGGACGAGCCCGGGAATCAGTTTGCCGAACTCGGCCCGGGACGTGTTTTCTTCGAAACCCTTGGTGAAGGCCTTGCCCAGCTCGTTGGAGTCGATTTCGCGCAGCAGGGTGATGCTGAGGCGCTTGGGGCCGCTGGCCGCCGCGACTTCCTCGGGCGTGGCGGATTTTTTGCCCAGATACAGGCCGGCCACATACACCTTGAACACGGCCTTGTAACGGATGCCCGCGCCATTGAGCTGCAGGGTCGTGCCGCGCAGGTCAATCGGATCATCGAGCTTGACGCCGGCAATTTCGACCGGGGCGGCCAGGGCGCTCAGGGAAATCAGCGAGCCCGCCAGGGCACCCCACAGAAGTTTTTTCAGAGCCATTGCAGTTCCTTGTATCAATAAAAAAGCACGACCGTACTTTTAACGGGATTGTGGGCTGCCTTTGGTGCAGCGGCAAGAGGGTTTGCCCGGCCCGCCACGCGGCCGCTTTGAAACACCGCCAACGCTCTTGCTACACTCCAGCCATGTTCGTTCACCGCATCATTCAGACAGGTCTTGGCGACCGGGGAGCCTGGCCCTGGCGTTCCTGTTCTACTGCGCACGCCTGAAGCGCACGGTCGCCCTCGCTGCTCACAGCGCCCGTGCACCTGCCGCAAGTCTGCGCCATCCCCCCTTTTGATGCGCTCCTGGCCCTGCGCCACGAGCATCCCGGCCCCACCCTCGGGGCCGCTGAATGAACAGGGCGGCAAGGCCATCTGTGCGCCCCCCGCCCGTCAAGGAATCCCATCGTGATCACTGAACTCGAATTCAAAAGCCTGGCAGGCCAGGGCTACAACCGCATTCCGCTGATGGTTGAAGCGTTTGCCGACCTCGAAACACCGCTGTCGCTTTATTTGAAGCTGGCTTTTTCCAACGCCGGCGGCAAATTCAGCTTCCTGCTCGAATCGGTCGTCGGCGGCGAGCGCTTTGGCCGCTACAGTTTCATCGGCCTGCCCGCGCGTACGCTGCTGCGGGCCTCGGGCTTTGGCGCCGAAGCCCGCACGGAAGTCGTCACCGACGGCCTGGTGGTCGAAACCTCGACGCAGAACCCGCTCGACTTCATCAGCGATTACCAGAAGCGTTTCAAGGTGGCGCTGCGCCCGGGCCTGCCGCGTTTTTGCGGCGGACTGGCCGGCTACTTCGGCTACGACGCGGTGCGCTACATCGAGAAAAAGCTGGAGCAAAGCTGCCCGCCCGACACGCTGGGCTGTCCCGATATCTTGCTGCTGCAGTGCGAAGAGCTGGCGGTGATCGACAACCTCTCGGGCAAGCTTTACCTCATCGTCTATGCCGACCCGGCGCAGCCCGAAGCCTATGCCAACGCCAAAAAGCGTTTGAAGGGCCTGAAGGACCAGTTGAAGTATTCGGTCAGCGCGCCCATGGTGAAAGCCTCGCAGGGCTACCCGGCCGAGCGCGATTTTGCCAAGGCCGATTACATCGCGGCGGTTGAACGTGCGAAAAAAATGATCGAGGCCGGCGACTTCATGCAGGTGCAGGTCGGCCAGCGCATCAAGAAGCGCTACACCGAGTCGCCACTGAGTTTGTACCGCGCGCTGCGCTCGCTGAACCCGTCGCCCTACATGTACTACTACCACTTCGGCGACTTCCATGTGGTCGGCGCGTCGCCGGAAATTCTGGTGCGGCAGGAACAGGTCGAAGGCGGTCAAAAGATCACCATTCGGCCCCTGGCCGGCACGCGTCCGCGCGCCTCATCGCCCGAGCGTGACAAGGAAGTCGAACACGAACTGGTCAATGACCCGAAAGAGCGCGCCGAACACGTCATGCTGATCGACCTGGCGCGCAACGACATCGGCCGCATCGCCAAAACCGGCACGGTGAAAGTGACCGAAGCCTTTGCGGTCGAGCGCTACAGCCACGTGATGCACATCGTCAGCAACGTCGAAGGCGAGTTGCTGCCCGGCATGTCGGGCATGGACGTATTGAAGGCGACTTTCCCCGCCGGCACGCTCAGCGGCGCACCCAAGGTGCATGCGATGGAAGTCATCGACCAGCTGGAGCCGACCAAGCGCGGTCTGTACGGCGGCGCCTGCGGCTACCTCAGCTATTCCGGCGACATGGATGTCGCCATCACCATCCGCACCGGCATCATCAAAGACCAGATGCTGTATGTGCAGGCTGCAGCCGGCGTGGTGGCTGATTCGGTGCCCGAACTGGAATGGAAAGAGACCGAAGCCAAGGCGCGGGCTTTGCTGCGGGCGTCGGAGCTGGTGGAAGAGGGGTTGGAGTGAATACGGGGGGCATTCAAGTCGGGGGCATTCACCGCAGAGGCGCAGAGAACTCAGAGGCGCCGCAGAGGGAAGTCACCGAGAAGATTATTGGTGCCGCTATTGAAGTGCACCGGTTAATGGGTCCAGGCCTGCTGGAGTCTGTGTATCAGCAATCCCTGCAGATCGAATTGAGTTTGCGGGGAATCCAGTTCCTGGCTCAGGCGCCAGTAGCGCTTGTCTACAAAGGGCACGTCATGGCGGCGCCGCTGAAGCTGGATTTGTTGGTGGAGGGTGTGGTCATTGTCGAGATCAAGGCGTTGCAGGCGCTGGAGCCAGTGCACACCGCCCAGCTTCTGACCTACCTCAGATTGACCGGGCTCACCTCTGGTCTTCTACTCAATTTCAACGACATTACGCTCAAGCAAGGTATTCAGAGAGTTTCCAATTCTCTGCGGCCCTCTGCGTTCTCTGCGCCTCTGCGGTAAAAGGTACCCGTATGAAAATCCTCATGATCGACAACTACGACAGCTTCACCTACAACATCGTCCAGTACTTCGGCGAGTTGGGCGCTGACGTGCACACTTTCCGCAACGACGAGATCACGGTTGAGGAAATCGAAGCGCACCAACCCGACCGCCTGGTGGTGTCGCCCGGACCGTGTTCACCGGCAGAAGCAGGCATTTCCGTCAAGGCGATCCAGCACTTCGCCGGCAAGCTTCCTATCCTTGGGGTCTGCCTCGGTCACCAGGCCATCGGTGCGGCGTTCGGCGGTCACATCATTCGTGCCCAGCAGCTCATGCATGGCAAGACAAGCGTGATCACGACGACGCAGCAGGGCGTGTTTGCCGATTTGCCCAGGCAGTTCACCGTCAACCGTTACCACTCGCTGGCGATTGAAAAATCGACGTGCCCCGAGGTGCTGGAAGTCACCGCGTGGACCGACGATGGCGAGATCATGGGCGTGCGCCACAAGACGCTGCCGATCGAAGGCGTGCAGTTTCATCCCGAGTCGATCCTGACCGAGCATGGCCATGCGATGCTGAAAAACTTTCTTGAGCAACGCGCGTAGCGACCAGGTAAGCCGCTATAAAAAACATAGCTGCTCGCGCAAGTATCACCTGGGCTGGAGGCTTAAATGACTGATAAAACCGTGGATTTGCGAAGCGATACCGTCACCCAGCCGACCGGGGCGATGCGCGCGGCCATGCACGCTGCACCGCTGGGCGACGACGTGTTCGGCGACGACCCGAGCGTCAACGCGCTGCAGGAAAAAATCGCGGCCATGCTGGGCTTTGAAGCCGCGCTGTTTGTGCCCACCGGTACGCAAAGCAACCTGTGCGGCATCCTGAGCCACTGCCAGCGCGGTGATGAATACATCGTCGGCCAGCAGGCGCATTGCTACCGCTGGGAAGGCGGCGGTGCGGCGGTGTTCGGCAGCGTGCAGCCGCAACCGCTGACCCACCAGGCTGATGGCAGCCTGTCGCTCGATGACATTGAGGCGGCGATCAAACCCGACGACGCGCACTTCGCCCGCACGCGACTGCTGGCGCTGGAGAACACCCTTGGCGGCAAGCTGCTGCCGTTTGATTATGTGCAGCAGGCGACGCGGCTGGCGAAAGACAAAGGTCTGATGCGTCACCTCGACGGCGCGCGACTGTTCAATGCGGCGGTGGCGCAAGCCCAAGGGGCCGTTCGGGCTGAGCCTGTCGAAGCCTTTCCGAGTGGCGAGCAGAGAAAAAACATTTCGACAAGCGCAGTAGGAACGGGATTTCGGGATGACGTTGTAGCGCAAGCGCGGCGCATCGCGGGCTGCTTCGACAGCGTCTCGGTGTGCTTTAGCAAGGGCCTGGGCGCGCCGGTCGGCTCGGCGTTGTGCGGCTCGAAAGATTTCATCGACCGCGCGCACCGCATCCGCAAAATGGCTGGCGGCGGCATGCGGCAGGGCGGTTTTCTGGCGGCAGCCGCCCTGCATGCGCTCGACCACCATATCGACCGGCTCGCCGACGACCACGCACTGGCGCGGCGGCTGGCCGAGGGCCTGGCCGGTATCGACGGCTTGCAGGTCGAGGCGCCGCAGACCAACATGGTTTTCGTCGATCTGACGGGCGCGGCCAAAGAGCAATCGGCTGCGTTGCTGAAGCATCTGTCCAGCCATGGCATTCAGGCGACGGGCCTGTACCGGCTGCGTTTTGTCACGCACCTGGATGTCGATGCAGACGGTATTGACCGGGCCATCGCCGCGATTCGGACGTTTTTCAGGGCCTGATACGGAGGAAAAAAGCACCCATGGACACCTGCCAACTCCTGCTTTTCATCGCCGCCGGCCTGCTGCTCAACCTCACGCCCGGCCCCGACGTGCTGTATATCGTGACGAACGCGGTGCGTTCAGGCGCGCGCGCCGGCGTGGTCGCGGCGCTGGGCATCACGGCGGGCTGCTTTGTGCATATCCTGGCGGCCGCGCTGGGCGTGAGTGCGCTGATGGCGGCGTCAAGCGCCGCATTTACCGCGCTGAAATGGGCTGGCGCTGCCTACCTGGTCTACGTGGGCACGCGCATGCTGCTGGCCCGCGCGCCCGCCGACGGTACGCCGAGCGCTACTAATTCAATAGCTGGCGGCGCAAGTATTACGTGGGCTGCAGGCCTTAAACGCATATTTTTTCAGGGTTTCTGGACGAATGTGCTGAATCCCAAGGTCGCCCTGTTCTTTCTGGCGTTCGTGCCCCAGTTCATCGCGCCGGGCGTTGACAACAAACCGCTGGCGTTTTTATTGCTCGGCCTGCTGTTCAATTTCAACGGCCTGTGGATCAATGTCGGCTGGGCGCTGACGGCCGCCTGGATGGGCCGGCGACTGGGCTCGGTGCGCACTGCCATGCACTGGCTGGAACGCGGCGCGGGACTGATGTTCATCGGTTTCGGCCTCCGGCTGGCGCTGGCCGGCCAACCACCGCGCTGAGCGCTCGAGCGCCTTTCACAACAACAACCGAGGAATCCCCCATGCCCCACAGCCACAAGATCACCGCCCAGGAGGCGCTGCAGCGCACCATCGAACACCGCGAAATCTTTCATGACGAGATGCTGCACATCATGCGGCTGATCATGAGCGGCGAGATGTCGCCGGTGATGATGGCCTCGCTGATCACCGGTCTGCGTGTGAAGAAAGAAACCATCGGCGAAATCACCGCCGCTGCGCAGGTGATGCGCGAGTTTTCGACCAAGGTGAACGTTGCCGACAAGACCCACCTGGTCGATATCGTCGGCACCGGCGGCGACGGCTCGCACACCTTCAATATTTCAACCTGCGCGATGTTTGTGGCGGCGGCGGCCGGTGCCCGCGTGAGCAAGCACGGCGGGCGCAGCGTGAGCAGCAAGTCGGGCAGCGCCGACGTGCTCGAATCACTCGGCATCAACATCAACCTGTCGCCCGATGCAATTGCGCGCTGCATTGACGAAGCCGGCATCGGCTTCATGTTCGCGCCCAACCATCACCCGGCGATGAAAAACGTCGCACCGATCCGCAAGGAACTGGGTGTGCGCACCATCTTCAACATCCTCGGCCCGCTGACCAACCCGGCCGGCGCGCCCAACATCCTGATGGGCGTGTTTCACCCCGATCTCGTCGGTATCCAGATTCGCGCGCTGCAGCGCCTCGGTGCCGAACATGCGCTGGTGGTGTACGGCAGGGACGGCATGGACGAAATCAGTCTGGGCGCGACGACCGTGGTGGGTGAGCTGAAAAACGGCGAGATCACCGAGTACGAGATTCACCCGGAAGATTTTGCGATGCCGATGGCCAGCAACCGCGCCCTGCGCGTCGAAACGCCGGAGCAATCGAAAGCCATGCTGCTCGGCGTGCTCGACAACCAGGCCGGCCCGCCGCGCGACATTGTGATTTTGAATGCGGGTGCCGCGCTGTATGCTGCCAATGTAGCGCCATCCATGCGAGAAGGTATCGATCTGGCGCGCACCGCGCTGGCATCCGGCGCCGCGAAGGCTCGCCTGCAGCAGCTCACGTCCCTGACCCAAAAAATCGCCGCCTGAGGCCACCGAAACCCATGTCTGACATCCTCACCAAAATCGTCGCCGTCAAACGCGAAGAAATCGCCGCTTCGATCAAACAAAAACCGCTGGCTGCGATGCGCTTTGACGCAGAGTCTCGCGTGCTGACGCGCGACTTCGTTGGCGCCCTGCGATCAAAAATCGCCGCCGGCCAGCCGGCCGTGATTGCCGAGGTGAAAAAGGCCAGCCCGTCCAAGGGCGTGCTGCGGGCCGATTTCATCCCGGCCGATATTGCGCAAAGCTATGCTGAATTTGGCGCGGCCTGCCTGTCGGTGCTGACTGACAAGGACTTTTTTCAGGGCAGCGTCGAATCTTTGAAGCAGGCCCGGGCCTCGTGCAGCCTGCCGGTGCTGCGCAAGGATTTCATCATCGATCCGTACCAGATTTACGAGTCGCGCGTGATGGGCGCCGACTGCATTTTGCTGATCGCAGCGTGCCTCGATGACGCGCAGATGAAGGCCATGGAAGCGCTGGCGTTCTCGCTCGACATGGCGGTGCTGGTCGAGGTGCATGACGAGGCGGAACTGGAGCGTGCGCTCAAGCTGAAGACGCCGCTGGTCGGCATCAACAACCGTAACCTGAAGACCTTTGAAGTCTCGCTCGACACCACCCTGCGCATGCTCGCCCAGGTGCCCGCAGACCGCCTTGTGGTCACCGAATCGGGTATTGCCACGCCGGCGGACGTGCAGCGTCTTCGCGCCGCAGGTGTGAATGCTTTTCTGGTCGGTGAGGCCTTCATGCGCGCCGAAGACCCCGGCGTGGCGCTGGCCCAGTTATTCAAGGTCTAGCCGTGCCGGGGTCCTTGTTCGATGAACCGGACGCGCCGGAGCCGACTGGTGCGTCGGAGGCGGGGCCAGCCGACCAGCTTCGAAGTGCCGATCCTTCTGCATGGCCGGTGGCATCCGGATGGCAAGCGCTGGTCGACGATTTTTTTGCCGCGAGCGCGGGTCGCCAACTGCTCGGATTTTTGCAGGGACGGCTGGCCGACGGCGCCGTGGTCTTCCCGCCGCAACCGCTGCGTGCGCTGGCCCTGACGCCGCCCGAACAGGTGCGCGTCGTGATTCTCGGCCAGGATCCGTACCACGGTCGTGGCCAGGCCGAGGGGCTGGCATTTTCAGTCGCGCCGGGTGTGGCGCTGCCGCCTTCGCTGCGCAATATCTTCAAGGAGCTTCAGCGCGACCTGGGCACGCCGCCGCCGAAGTTTCCCGTGCCCGGCGGCAGCCTGGCGCGTTGGGCAGATCAGGGCGTGCTGCTACTCAACACCTGCCTGACTGTGGAAGAAGGCAAGCCGGCCAGCCATGCGGGGCGCGGTTGGGAGGTTTTGACCGATGCGGTGATTCGGCAGGTGTCCGCAGGCGACCATCCCGTGGTTTTTATGTTGTGGGGCGCCCATGCGCAAAGCAAAAAGCCGTTAATCGACGCCGATCGTCACCAAATCCTGGTGGCGAATCATCCGTCGCCACTGTCTGCACTGCGCCCGCCACTGCCTTTTATCGGTTGCGGGCACTTTTCCGACGCGCGCACGTGGCGTGAGGCGCACCAGCCAGGCGGGCAGCTGGAGACGCTATAAATTCAATAGCTATTGACGCAGGCGGGGTATGGGCTGGAGGTCTAAATAGCTTGTAAATGTGCGCAAATCATAGCAAGAAGCACTGACCGGCTTGTGTGGTGGGCGCGAGAGCCTGCGCTGTGATGTGCACTGAGATTTGGGCGCCTCTATAACTTAAAAGCTAGCGCACACTTCTGTTTTGGTGGCTTTCCGTATTGATCTGCCGGGCATGGCGCAGTTAAAGAGCCTGTCGCGAGGAAAGTCTTCAGGGAGTCGCGCCTGCGTTGGCCGATCTCGGCTGGCGGGCTTCTCGAAAGACGCCGGGCGGGCTGGCTTGCCAGGCAGCGATCGGGCATTTTTCGGGAATCACCCGAGCCTATGATGGAGGCGGCAGAAGATGCTCTTGGCGGCCAAAAACCATGGCATAATCCGAGGTTCGCTTGAAGGATGGGTGCCCGAGTGGCTAAAGGGGGCAGACTGTAAATCTGTTGGCTAACGCCTACGCTGGTTCGAATCCAGCCTCATCCACCAGATTTTTATTGAATTTTGGCGTTGTACTAAAACTGGCCTAGGGCTGGTTGAGGTGACTTTGCAGGCGAATGTGATTGATTGAGTAGCTGTTAAGTAGCGAGAGCTGATGGCAGAACTGCGCGGGAGTAGTTCAATGGTAGAACCCTAGCCTTCCAAGCTAATGACGCGGGTCCGATTCCCGTCTCCCGCTCCATGTTTTCATGGTGGCTCTTGCTGAATGCGACAGGTTGCTCAATCGTGGGTTTTTGAGGTGAATGCAGGTTTTTGGCCCATTTGGCTCAGTGGCAGAGCACTCCCTTGGTAAGGGAGAGGTCCCGGGTCCGATTCCCGGAATGGGCACCATATTTTGCGCGGACGCGGCGAGTGTGGCGATTCGCAGGTGTGAAGAACTGGTTTTGTAACTCTTTATAAAATTTCTGGAGTTGAAAAATGGCAAAAGGCAAATTTGAGCGGACCAAGCCGCACGTCAACGTCGGCACGATCGGCCACGTCGACCACGGCAAGACCACCTTGACCGCGGCAATCACCACCGTCTTGGCGGCCAAATTCGGCGGCGAAGCCAAAGGCTACGACCAGATCGATGCAGCGCCGGAAGAAAAAGCCCGCGGCATCACCATCAACACCGCCCACGTCGAGTACGAGACGGCCAACCGCCACTACGCCCACGTCGACTGCCCCGGCCACGCCGACTACGTCAAGAACATGATCACTGGCGCCGCCCAGATGGACGGCGCCATTTTGGTGTGCTCCGCCGCCGACGGCCCCATGCCCCAGACCCGCGAGCACATCCTGCTGGCCCGTCAGGTGGGTGTTCCCTACATCATCGTGTTCCTGAACAAATGCGACATGGTCGATGATGCCGAGCTGCTCGAACTCGTGGAAATGGAAGTACGCGAACTGCTCGACAAATACGACTTCCCCGGCGACGCCACCCCCATCATCCACGGCTCAGCCAAGCTCGCCATGGAAGGCGACAAGGGTCCTTTGGGCGAAGAAGCCATCATGAAGCTGGCCGACGCCCTGGACAACTACATCCCCATGCCCAAGCGCGCCGTCGACGGCGCCTTCCTGATGCCTGTGGAAGACGTCTTCTCCATCTCCGGGCGCGGCACCGTCGTCACCGGCCGCGTCGAGCGCGGTGTCATCAAGGTCGGCGAAGAAATCGAGATTGTCGGCATCGCCGATACCCAGAAAACCATCTGCACCGGCGTGGAAATGTTCAGGAAGCTGCTCGACCAGGGCCAGGCTGGCGACAACGTCGGTATCCTGCTGCGCGGCACCAAGCGCGAAGACGTCCAGCGCGGCCAGGTGCTGTGCAAGCCCGGTTCGATCAAGCCGCACACCCACTTCACTGGCGAGATCTATGTCTTGTCCAAGGACGAGGGCGGCCGCCACACCCCCTTCTTCAACAACTACCGCCCGCAGTT
>NCGI01000328.1 GCA_002256925.1 Polaromonas sp. 28-63-22 | reverse complement strand
CGTGCTGGTGGTCTATCTGGCGGTCGCCCACCGCATGATTCCGTTTTTCACGTCGGGCGCGCTGCCCCGGATGGACGCGTGGCGGCCGTTCTGGCTGCTCGGTCTGATGCTGGCGGTGGCTGCCTTTGAGGTGGCTGCGGTGTGGATCGAGCGTGGGGGCCCCCCGGGCGGAAGCGGTGGCGTCGCCTGGACGCTGGTGCGCGGCACGGTTGAACTCGCGGCTGGCGGCCTGCTGCTGTGGCTCGCTCTTAAATGGGGGCTGGTGAGAAGCCTGAAGAACCGGCTGCTGGCGATGCTGCACATCGGTTTTGTCTGGCTTGGCCTGGCGCTGGCGCTGGGCGGCATCGCGCAGTGGCTGGGTTGGGCCCAAGGCGCTGTGGTGCTCAGCCTGGGCTCGGTGCATGCGCTCACCATGGGCTGCCTCGCATCGCTGATGCTCGCGATCGTCACCCGCGTCTCGTGCGGCCACAGCGGGCGTGCCCTGGTGGCTGACCGCATCGCCTGGTCGCTGTTCTGGCTGTTGCAGGCGGCAACCCTGATGCGTATCGTTGGTGCCGCACCAAGCGCATGGGCCGGCGGCCTGCTGCTGGCCGCAGCCCTGTTGTGGGCGGCCATCATGACGACGTGGGGCCTGCGGCTGGGTAGCTGGTATGGCCGCCTGCGTGCTGACGGCCGACTCGGTTAGTCGGTTCAAGACAGACAGCCAAGGACAAGGAAGCCATGAACGTCCTCGCCATGCCCGTTCAGGCCGCTGCCGCTGCGCCGATAGACACCGACGCGGCCGCCATGGCCGCCGCGCTGATGCAATCGCGCCAGACGATTTTGCCCAGGCGGCTGGCCGCGCCCGGCCCGAACGTCGACCAGCTGGACATGATCCTGTCTGCGGCCGCCACCGCGCCCGACCACGGCCAGCTGCTCCCCTGGCGCTTTGTGCAGGTGCCGCCTTCGGCACGCGCCCGGCTGGCCGAGGCGTTTGGCGCGGCGCTGCTGGAGCGCGACGCGGCCGCCACACCCGACCAGGTGGCGCAGGCGCAAGAAAAAGCACACCGCGCGCCGCTGCTGTTGCTGCTCATCGTCGATGGCCTGCGCGGCGATGCGGACATTGATCTGTTGGAACGCATCGTCTCGGCTGGCTGTGCGGTGCAGAACCTGCTACTGATGGCGACCGCGCTGGGCTTTGGCTCGGCGCTGACCAGCGGCAAGGCCCTGAAATCGGCCGGCCTGCGCGCGCTGTTTGGCCTGGCGCAGGGTGAACACGCGCTGTGCTTTGTCAGTATCGGTACGGTGCAGTCCCGCAAGGGCTCCCGCCTTCGCCCCGCGCCGGCTGACTTTTTCAGCACTCTGTCTTCCGCAGGAACGTGACGGCCGGTACTTCATCAACCCAACCCTTGTGTTGCCGTCCTCTTTTTTTGAACGGATACGTCCATGAACATTTCAAGCTTTGACGATCTTTTGCAGGCGGCCCGGTCCCAGCATGAGCCGCAGCGGCTGCTGTTTGTTTTTGCCGGCGTCGAACTGCCCGACGACGCGACGCTAGAGCAGCGCCAGCGTTTTGCGGCAGGCCAGGGCGGCGCGCTGGTGCCGCTGATGTGCGTGGACAAGCGCCCCGACGAACTGGCGTCGTTTGGCGCGTTGATGCAGGAGTCCAGCCAGTTCGGCCATGCCTGGGGCATCGTGTTTGCCGCCGCGATGCCGGGCACATCCGACCGCGCGCCCACCAGCGAAGAGGCCGAGGAACCCTTGCAACGCATGGTCGAAGCGATCAAGCGCGGCGATCATGGCGCCTACATTCCGTTTGACGTGCAGGGCCATGCGGTCCAGATGGGTTAACGGTGTCGCTATGAGCACCACCGCCCGACCAACCAGCCGCCCGGTGTCATTGCCCGGCCACCGCGCGCCCGCCGCCGGGTTTGAAGCGCCTTTCGAGATGCTGGCCACCTGCCACGACCGGGTCGAACGCGATGCGTTACTTCGACATCGCTGCGCCGCTGCATCACCAGGACGAGGAACTGCATGTGTTTCCGCCGCTACTGGCCGGCCCCGATCCCGCGCTGCGCGCTCTGGTGCAGCGCCTGCAGCAGGATCACCGGCAGATGGAGGTCGCCTGGACCGAGGCACGGCGCACGCTCCAGGCTGTGGCCGACAGCTCCCCAGCCGCCTGGACGCCGCTTTCGGCGTCACAAACCGGGGCTCTGGATCAGTTGGTCGCCCTGTACCGTCGGCATCTGCACGACGAAGACCGGCAGGCCTACCCAGCCGCCCAAGCCGCCCTGTCGCCCGCTGCGGTCCAGGCCATGAGCGAGGACATGATGCAGCGCCGGGGCGTTCCGGCCAGCCCGCTGGGACGTTTACACGGCCCCTGATGCAGGCAAAATACGGGGCATGAACGCGCCCCTTGATACCGACCTCGATTTCCCTGCCCACGACGCCCACGCGGTGACTGGCGACATGCCGGGACTCATGGCGGGCCTGGGTTTGAAGGCAAAAGTGGCCTCAGCCCATATGGCACGTGCGCCAGCAGCTATTAAAAACAGAGCGCTTGCGGGTCTGGCCGCCTTGCTGCGCCAGAGCGTGGACGCTTTGCAGGCGGCCAACCAGCGGGATCTCGACCGCGCGACCGCCGCCGGGCTGGCCGCGCCGCTGCTGGACCGGCTCAAGCTCGGCGCCAAAGACCTCGACACCGTGGCGCGGGGCTGCGAGCAGCTCGCCGCCATGCCCGACGTGATCGGCGAG
>NCGI01000327.1 GCA_002256925.1 Polaromonas sp. 28-63-22 | reverse complement strand
CGGACCGAGACTTCGCGCACCCTTCTCGCGTAGTCCTCGGTTCCCAGATACGCCGGTTCCTGATCGTATCGGGCCATCTCGCTCAGATGCAGCGGATCAAACATGGCGCTCTTGAAAGCATCGTGAAGTTTCCTGATGATGGAAGCGTCCACCGCTGCAGGAGCGCCGATTCCATAGGGCGAGTTGTGGACGGCATTGGCATATCCCAGCTCTTTGAGGGTTGGCACCTGGGGCCAGCGCTTGCTGCGCTCTGCGCTGAACACCGCCAGCAGGCGCAGCTTTCCCGCTTCCACGTAAGGCGCAAATCCGGTCGAGTTGACACCGGCCATCAGCGTCTGACTCGCAACGGCGAGCATCTGATCGGCCGTCCCTTTGTAAGGCACATGGATATAGGTGACCCCTTCTCCGCCCAGGATCTCCTCCATGGCCAGATGCGCCGTCGTCCCGATACCGGTTGAGCCCACAGTAAGCCGTCCGGGATTGGCGCGTGCCCAGGCAATCATGTCCTGTAAATTCTGAAACGGGCTTTCAGTAGCCACCACGATACCAAAGGTGACCCCTGATATCTGCAACACCGGTGCGATGTCTGCATGAACGGGAACCTGTAAAGCGTGATGGGCAACTGACCGATGGTGTAGCCGTCGGGCACGGCTGCACGCAGCGCGGGGCCCACCAGGGTTCCCGCAGCGCCGGGCCGGTTTTCAACCACGATGGGCTGGCCGAGCTGTCGCGAAGCCAGGTCGGCCAATATACGCATCGTGATATCGGTAGCGCCGCCGGCCGGCCAGGGAACGATCATGGTGATCGGTCGGGAAGGAAAAGCCGACGGCAACTCAGCCGCATGCAGGTCGAAACTACCGACCCCCATCGAGGCTGCGGCCATGGTCAGAAGCAGGCGCCTGCGCGACGGACCGACTACACGCCAACCCTCCGCCGGCATGGCTGCCGGCGAAGGTCGGGAAGCACCGGGCGTCATCACAGTTCGGGCTTTCAGGTCTAGCGCGTGACGAGGTAGGCAACCGCGGCTGCCAGCACGACACCCGCCCCCCAGACCCAGGCCGGAATTCCGCCTTTGGCGCCGGCGGGGGCCGCGCCTGAAGGTGCCGTAGCTTCAGCTTTGGCAGCATAACTTTCTGGATGCTGGCGCTGCATTTCCTCGTCAAAGCGTCGGAAGAAGTCTTCTGCCATGGACTTGGCCGCGCCATCGATCAGCCGCTGACCAAGTTGGGCGATCTTGCCGCCTACTGAAGCGTGCACCGTGTAAGCCAGCTCGCAGCCGCCTTCGTTCGGTGTCAGCTTGACCTCGGCGCTGCCTTTTCCAAAGCCGGCCGGGCCACCCTGACCTTCAAACGACAGCTTGTAGCTGGCCGGTGGGTTGATCTCGCTGAGCGTGATCTTGCCGCTGAATTTGGCTGACACCGGCCCGATTTTGAGTGCCATGCCAATCGTGTACTGGTTCTCGCCCGTCGGCTCAACCTTGTCGCAACCGGGGATGCAGGCCTTGAGCACGGCCGGGTCGTTCAGCGCATCCCAGGCCTGCTGCTGGGATATGGCCAGTTGGCGGCTTCCTTGCATGTCCATAATGAAATCCTCTTTCTATGTTTTGCTTATTTGTCGATGGGTGGACTGATTGTTTCGATCAATGGCATTCAGACCCGTCACGTTTTCATCAATGCCGCAAGGCTGGCTGCCAGTTCTTCGAGCCTGGCCAGATTGTGTACGGCGAGCATCCCGTGCGCGTGCGCATGCAGCACCGATGCGCCTCGCGCCAATGGCGCATAGCCGTCAAAGCGCAGCAGCGGATTGAGCCACAGCAGACGCCGGCTGCGTCGACGCAGCCAGGCCAGCTCCCGCGCCAGATCGGCCGGCTCGCCTGTGTCAAGGCCATCCGTGATGACCAGCACAATGGTGCGACGGCCCACCAGCCTGCGCGCATGCAGCGTCCGAAGGCTGGCCAGCGAATCACCCAGTTGGGTTCCGCCTGCAAAGTCTTCGATCGCCAGACTGGCATGGGCCAGCATCTCGTCGGTATCGGCTTGGCGAAACGCGGGCGTCAGGTCGGTCAGATGCATCCCGAAGGCAAACACATCCCGGTGCGGGTGACGCCGCGTCGCGGCATGCAGAAAAGCCAGCAACAGGCGCGCATAGCGCTCCATCGAACCCGATACATCCACCAGGACCAGCAAGGGCAAGGCCTGCTCGCGCCGCTGCAAACGGGGCAAGCGCATCAGTTCGCCCCCCGTACGCGCGGCGTGATGCATCACACCGGGCCAATGGATTCGCGCACCGGACGCGGCGGGGTGGCTTCGACGCGACGCAAAATGCGGCAGGGGCAGTTTGATGTCGCGTGCCAGCCGCTCGACAAGGCGGTATTCCGTCGCCGACAGCGCATTGAAATCGGCGTGCTGCAAACGTTCGATGTCGCTGGCCGTCATGACCGCGTCAAATTCCACTTTCTGGTCTTCCGTGCTGGGTTTCGACTGTTGCCCGTAGGTTTTTTGCGGCGCCAACGCCTCCCGCACCCGAGGTCGGCGTTTGCTCGGCTCGGCCTTGCCTTCAGCGCTGGGAAGCAGTTGCGCGAGTAATTTGTTCGCTATTTTCGGATCCTGGAAATACACATCGAAGAGTTCCCGAAAAACCAGGCGATCCTGCTCGCGGCTGATCATGACGGCTTCAAACGCTGCGCTCA
>NCGI01000049.1 GCA_002256925.1 Polaromonas sp. 28-63-22 | reverse complement strand
CACTGTGGTTCGTTCCAGTCACACGATTCAATGGATCGAAGGCAGGACTTCCGGACGCAGAGTACGCAAAGGTTTCGCAGAAGGCGCAAAAAGGAAAGGAAAAATTAAAATTTGTCCTGCTTTTGCGATTTTTGCGAAACCTTTGCGCCTTCTGCGTCCGGAAGTCCGCATTCACTCGTAGCCGAAAGTCTTGACGCGCGCCTCGTCATCGGCCCAGCCCGAGCGAACCTTGACCCAGATTTCGAGGAACACCTTGCCGCCGGTCAGCGTTTCCAGTTCGTGCCGGGCTTCGGTGCCGATGCGTTTGAGCTTTTCGCCCTTTTCGCCAATGATCATGCCCTTGTGGCCGTCTCGCTCGACGATGATGGTCGCGGCAATGCGTCGCAGACTGCCTTCCTCGGCGTACTGGTCGATCACCACCGTTGAGGTGTATGGCAGCTCGTCGCCGGTCAGGCGAAACAGCTTCTCGCGGATGATCTCGGCCGCCATGAAGCGGTCGCTGCGGTCGGTCAGCTCCTCGGCGCCGTACATCCACGGCTGCTGCGGCAGGTACTTTTCACAGATGCCGAACAGCCGCTCCACGTCTTTGGCATGGTTGGCCGACATGGGCACGAACTCGGCAAAGTTGTGCCGTTCCTGCATGGCCTTGAGCCAGGGCGCAATGTCAGCGCGGCGGTGAATCAGGTCGAACTTGTTGGCCAGCAAAATGGCGGGCGTTTTGGGGGGTAGCAGGCTCAGCACCTTGTCATCGGCCTGGTTGAACTGCCCGGCCTCGACCACAAACACAATCAGATCGACGTCATTGACAGCGCCCACCACCGTGCGGTTGAGCGACCGGTTCAAGGCGTTGCCATGCCGGGTCTGGAAGCCGGGCGTATCGACAAACACAAACTGGGTCGGCCCGACGGTGCGCATGCCGGTGATGCGGTGGCGAGTCGTCTGCGCCTTGCGGGAGGTGATGCTGACTTTTTGCCCGACCAGCGCGTTCAGCAGGGTCGATTTGCCGACGTTGGGTTTGCCGACGATGGCAATCAGGCCGCAGCGCTGCTCGCCAGCCGGCGGCGCCACGGGGACTGCATCGGCTGCCGCGCGTGAGGCAAAGGCTTGCGCCAGCATCGCGTCCAGCGCGTCGGGGCTTTGCTGCGCATCACCCGGCACGTTGGCTCCCGGCTTGGGCGTGGATGCCGGTTTTCGGGGCTCTTTTTTACCTGTGCTCATGACTCTTCAATTCGGTTGGGCGCCGGCCCTGTTGCAGAGCTGGTGCCGGAGGCAGATGCCCGTTCAGGCATCCAGTGTTTTGACAAACATCAGCATGGCGGCCGCAGCAGCCTGCTCGCCGGCGCGCCGAGAGCCGCCAATACCGCGCTCGGCCCTGCCAAATTCCGAGATTTCGCATTCCACGTCGAAGGTCTGCTTGTGCGCCGCGCCCATGGTGCCCACCACGCGGTAGATGGGAAGGTTCATTTTGCGCCCTTGCAACCACTCCTGCAATTCAGTTTTCGGGTCTTTGCCAATGGCTGGCATCTGGGGGTTGATCGCCACATCCTTGAACAGCCGGCGCACCAGCAGGTCCGCTTTCTGAAAACCGCCATCGAGATAGACCGCGCCGATCACGGCTTCCAGCGCGTCCGCCAGAATGGACGGCCGCTTTTGACCGCCTGACTTGGCCTCGCCTTCCCCCAGCCGCAACAGCGCTGGCAGGCCGAGCGTGACGGCAAGCTGATGCAGCGTATCTTGCTTGACCAGATTGGCGCGGACGCGGGAAAGGTCGCCTTCAGGCAACTGGCTCAGCTGCTCGTAGAGCAGCCCCGCCACCGCTAAATTTAGGACGGAGTCGCCCAGGAACTCGATGCGCTCGTTGTGATCGGCCGAAAAGCTGCGATGCGTCAGCGCCTGGACCAAAAGTTTGGGATCAGAAAACTCATGCTGCAGACGCTTTTGCAGGGCAAGTATTTCTGGACTTGGGGAGATCCGCACTTATTTGGAGCGGCCGTCGTACTTCAGCAGCAGGTACGCGGGGCCGAAGAGATGAATCTCGCGCGTGTAGGCAAAGGCGACCACGGTCTTGTCGCCCTCTTTCGTCACGACCAGGTCCTTGCCCGTGATGGAGTTGATATCGTCAATCTGGGCGGCCTTGTCGAAAATCGCCCGGACTTCAGGGACGGTGCTACCGTCCTTGGCCTTGGTGGCGGCCTTGGTGATGGCCTGGAACTCAATCAGGGTAGGCGCAACCTGCGCGCCGATGATGAAGGCGCAGGCAAGCACACCGCCCACGAACAAAAGCCCAATTAACGAAATGCCACGTTGCTGATTTTTCATTTGTTCTCTCTCGCTTCAATGTTCTTATGGCCTTCACGGGGACCGGCTACTCTGGTGCCTGCCCACTCACCGTTCACGGCGTCACGGCCCCTGGCTGACCACCAACCTCAGTTAAAAGCCCCGATGCGCTTGAGATTGCCGAAGTTCATCCAGACAAAAAAGGCTTTTCCCACTATGTTTTGCTCAGGCACAAACCCCCAATAGCGCGAATCGAGCGAATTGTCGCGGTTGTCGCCCATCATGAAATACTGTCCTGCGGGAACCTTGCAGACCACGCCCTGACTGTTGTAGCGACAATTGTCCTTGAAAGGGAAATCCTCGACGCCGGGAATAAATGCAGGTCGGTCGTCGTCGTTCAGGATTCGGTGGGTTTTGCCGCCCAGCATTTCCTGGAACTGCTTTGAATAGCGCATCGATTCAGGATCAAAGTAATCGGGAAGTGGTGTTTTGGGCACCAGCTTGCCATTGATGGTGAGCTGCTTGTTCAGGTAGGCCACCTCGTCGCCCGGGATGCCGACGACACGCTTGATGTAGTCCAGACTCGGTTTGGGCGGGTAGCGGAACACCATCACGTCGCCGCGCTGGGGGCTGTTGTTGTCAAGAATCTTGGTGTTGATGACCGGCAGGCGCACGCCGTAGTGGAATTTATTGACCAGAATCAGGTCATTGATCAGCAGCGTGGGGATCATGGAGCCCGACGGTATCTTGAACGGTTCAAAAAGAAACGAGCGCAGCAGGAACACGGCGATGATGACTGGAAACAGCCCTGCGGTCCAGTCCAGCCACCAAGGCTGCATGATCAGCCTGCTTCTGGCTTCTGCGGTGTTGTCGTCGACCTGGTTGATGCCTCGCTTGCCGAGTTCGTCCCGACGCTGGGCAGCGCCCGCTTCAAGCGCAGCCACCGCTTTTCGCCGCTGCGGCAGGAAATAAAGGCGCTCGGCCACCCAATAAATACCGGTAACGACCGCCGCCAGAAAAAGCAGCAGGGAAAAGTTGCCTTCGACAGCACCCATGTACCAGGCGCCGCCGTAACCGACGAACAGTGCCAGCACGACCGCCGTGATTGAGCTCATGGCGCCGAACATCAGTCTTCCACCTGCAATATTGCCAGGAATGCCTCTTGGGGAACCTCCACCGAACCAATCTGTTTCATCCGCTTTTTACCTGCTTTTTGTTTCTCGAGGAGCTTGCGCTTGCGCGAAATATCGCCGCCGTAGCACTTCGCAATCACGTTCTTGCGCAAAGCCTTGATTGTCTCACGGGCAATTATGTTGGCTCCGATGGCCGCCTGAATGGCGACGTCGAACTGCTGCCTGGAGATGATCTCGCGCATTTTGGCGACGACGGCACGACCGCGGTAGGCCGACTGGCTGCGGTGGACGATGATCGACAACGCATCGACCTTCTCGCCGTTAAGCAAGATATCGACCTTCACCACATCGGATGCACGAAATTCCTTGAACGTGTAGTCCATCGAGGCGTAACCACGCGACACGGATTTGAGCTTGTCGAAGAAATCCAGCACGATCTCGCCGAGAGGCATTTCGTAGGTCAGCATGACCTGCTTGCCGTGGTAGGCCATGTTGAGCTGCACGCCCCGTTTCTGGTTGGCCAGCGTCATGACGGCCCCGACGTAGTCTTGCGGCATATAGAGATGCACGGTGACGATGGGCTCGCGAATCTCGTTGACGCGGCCGGCGTCCGGGATTTTTGAGGGGTTTTCGACCTTGATGATTTCGCCGTCCGCCTTGAGGACTTCGTAAACCACGCTGGGCGCGGTGGTGATGAGGTCCTGGTCGAATTCTCGCTCCAGCCGTTCCTGGACAATTTCCATGTGCAGCAAACCGAGGAAGCCGCAGCGAAAGCCGAATCCCAGCGCTTCGCTGACCTCAGGCTCGTAATGAAGCGATGCATCATTGAGTTTGAGCTTTTCCAGCGCGTCGCGAAGTGACTCGTATTCGCTCGCCTCGGAGGGATAGAGCCCTGCAAACACCGCCGGCTGAATTTCCTTGAAGCCGGGCAAGGGCTCGGTCGCGGTGGCTGCGGCGCCGCCTGTGCCGGGCTTGATCAGGGTGATTGTGTCGCCCACCCGCGCCGCCTGCAATTCCTTGATGCCCGCAATCACAAAGCCGACTTCACCGGCCTCAAGCGACTGGCGCGGCTCGGTATGCGGCGTGAAGACACCGAGCTGCTCGGCGTTGTACATGGCTTCGCTGGCCATGAGTTTGATGCGGTCGCCCCTGGCAAGCCGGCCGTCCACCACACGCACCAGCATCACCACGCCGACGTACGCGTCATACCAGCTGTCGATGATCATCGCGCGCAGGGCGCCCGCCGGATTGCCTTTGGGCGAGGGAATCCGCGCCACCACAGCCTCCAGAATGGCGTCGATGCCCATGCCGGTCTTGGCACTGCACGGAATCGCGTCCGTCGCATCGATGCCAATAACCTCTTCGATTTCCTGCTTGGCATTTTCAGGGTCGGCCTGCGGCAGATCCATCTTGTTGAGAACCGGCACCACCTCCACACCGAGGTCCAGCGCTGTGTAGCAATTGGCTACGGTTTGAGCTTCCACGCCCTGACTCGCATCCACCACGAGCAGCGCGCCCTCGCATGCGGAAAGCGATCGACTCACCTCATAGGAAAAGTCCACATGACCTGGCGTGTCGATGAGATTGAGGTTGTAGATCTGTCCGTCGCGTGCCTTGTATTTGAGCGCAGCGGTCTGCGCCTTGATAGTTATCCCACGCTCTTTTTCTATGTCCATCGAATCGAGAACCTGCGCGCTCATCTCGCGATCCTGCAAGCCGCCACAGCGCTGGATGATTCGGTCAGCGAGAGTTGATTTGCCGTGATCAATGTGCGCGATGATGGAAAAATTTCTGATGTTATTCATCAACGGGAACGCCTAAGTGCTTGAAAGTATTGCGAAGAGATTGCGCATCGTTCGCGACAGACCATAAAAAAGGGCGCGTCGAATGAGGACGCGCCCTGAACCAACAATCTATGGCAACTGCGATAGTTGGAACTTCATTGTAGGCAAAAAGCCGGTTCGGAACAGTCCGGAAATGTCCAAATTTTTGTCGTTGCAGCTCAGCAACAAGAATGTTATGCACAGTTTATTAACATTTCAAAGGAGCCCGTGTTGAATAACTTGTGGGCGATCTGTGGATCACTCGATGAAGTGCGAAAGAAGTGTCTCATTCTGATTGAATCCTGAATTCGGCAACCCGGTATATGCCAAAAGCAGGTCAACAGTAAGCTCCATTCTAACTAAACCTGTGCTTACAGTTTGCTCTTGTAAGTAATCACTAACAAATTTGAGCGAAAACTTTCAGCTAAAAATATATTTTCAAGAGCCCCGAAAAAAGGGGTTGACTCAAAAAAACCCCCAGCCCGGACGGGTTATGGGGGTTTACGGACTCGCCGAAAGCCCTTCCTTCTGGCTTCCGAGTTGATCTGCCCAGCGTCAACGCATGGGACGAATCAGCGCATATTGCGCCAGTTCCCCGCGCCTGAACAGGACGTTGACCGCCTTGCTCTTGTCTATTTTGGCAAGGGCGCCTTCGAACTCCTTGACGGTCGCAATCTCGATGTTGGCAATGGCAACAATCACGTCACCCTCGCGAATTCCGGCACGCAAAGCAGGGCCGTCCACCGCATCGACTTTGACACCGCCTTTGATCTTGAACTCTTTCTTCAGGGCATCAGGCAAGTCGCTGACCATCAATCCGAGCGCCTGTGCTGGGCCAGCCACGGGCGCCTTGGGCTCTGAGGCAGCCGCTTTCCGCACGGGTTTTTCAGGCTCGACCTCCGCGATCACAACTGACAGTTCCTTCAAGGCGCCGCGCCGGAACACCGTGACCGTGGATCGCGTGCCTGGTTTGACATTGCCAACCATGCGCGGAAGATCGCTCGACTTCTCGATGGGCTTGCCATCGAACCGCGTGATGATGTCACCGGCCTCGATGCCTGCCTTTTCGGCTGGCGCGCCGCTCTCAACGCCCCTGACCAGCGCACCCTGTGCTTTCCCAAGGCCGATGGACTCGGCCACGTCCTTGCTCACCTGGTCGATTTGAACGCCAATACGGCCTCGGGTAACTTTACCGCTGCTGCGAAGCTGATCCGAAACGCGGGTCGCTTCATCAATGGGGATCGAAAAGGAGATACCCTGAAAACCACCAGAGCGCGAGTAAATCTGGCTGTTGATGCCAACCACTTCTCCGCGCATATTGATAAGCGGGCCTCCCGAATTTCCGGGGTTGATGGCCACATCGGTCTGGATGAAGGGCAGGTAGTCGCCGGTGTCGCGCTGCTTGGCGCTGACGATGCCGGCCGTGACGGTGTTCTCCAGGCCGAACGGCGATCCAATAGCCATGACCCATTCACCGACCTTCAGGCGACTGATGTCACCGATCTTCACGGCGGGCAAACCAGTGGCCTCGATCTTGACCACAGCGACATCGCTGCGCTTGTCAGCACCGATCAGTTTGGCCTTGAACTCGCGCTTGTCGGGCAAGGTGACCAGCACTTCGTCCGCGCCATCCACGACATGCGCGTTGGTCATGACATAACCATCAGGCGTAAGAATGAAGCCCGAACCCACACCACGCGGCTGCTCCTCGTCGGGTTGCGGCTGACCACGGTCCGGACGCGGCGAACGCGGCATATTCGGCGGTACCGGAATGCCAAAACGGCGGAAAAACTCGAGCATCTGCTCGTCGGCGTTGCCAGAAGCCGAAGGTTTTACTTTCTCAAGGGTGCGTATATTCACAACCGACGGCCCGACCTGCTCCACCAGGTCGGTGAAATCAGGCAGCACACGTGCCTGAGCCCATGCACGGGAAGGAGACAACGTCGCTGTGCTCACCGTCAGGGCCAAAACCCCGGCAAACAGATAAACACGCCACCTATTCAAGTTCACTGTGAACATCTTGGACCCTGTGGTAAATAATGAAAACAAGCAACCGAACCCTCGGCTCATGCTGCGCGATGCGGTAGCACGACGCAGTAACTATGAACGATCAGGGAACCCGCGTCATTTTCTGCGTTCCAGATTATTCGCAAAAAGTCGCAGGGTTGTCATCGGCACCTCACCCATAACAGTAACCCAGAAGTCACCCATTTGCCGGGTGAGGGTTTGTGTAGCCCCCAGAGAAAGGGCGGATTCCTTCTCGTGGCGCTGGCGCTCGAAAGGCTCCATAAAGACCGAAACCGACGCAAGGCCATCCGAAAAAATGCACTGCAAGGCTTCATTGCGGGGAGTTCCACCCGTCACAACCGCAGGCCGCTTGTAGCAATTCATGGCCTTAAAGCCAGCAACCGGCGCTTTCATCGACCAGCCTTCCGCGCTGGCCGCGGTTTTGAAAAGCGGCGACTTTTCGACCCGGTAACCCTCCACCTTGCCCATCATTTCCACAAGCTGACTCATCCTGATAGGCGCGTCGATCTGAAGCTCGGAAAAAGCTGCCTGTTCGAGCACCCGGCCCGACGCATCCAGCGTCTGGAGCTTGACGACGAGCCCGCGCTTCTGTTCGGTCCACACCCGGTAGCCGAAACGAATGCTGTCCTTGGGTACCAACACCACCACATCGGAGTCGAAGCCGGCAACGCGATCGACACCTTCGCGCCGCACTTTATAGAAGTCGGCAATCCGATGATCAGCCGATTGCAGCAAGTCAGGGAACAGGCCCATCGTTTCCCGGGTTTCACTGCGTACCAGTTTCTGGTCCGGCATGAATGTTACGACCTGATCGTTGTAGCGGAAGGTCGCACGCGGCGCACCGCTGAGATTTTCCACGCGCTCCATTTGCTGGTTACCCTCGCGCACATGCCAAACCTTGGCGCTTGACATGGTCCCACCGGAGGAAATCACAAAGGTTCCCGCATAAGCGAGTCGCCTGGACGCCTCATGGGACCGGAGCAGCCAGTCATTCATGGTCCGCGCCTCTTCGGCACTGGAAGGATCCACCAGCGAAGAAGTCGCACCCGGGGTCTGTGCTGCTACATAATTTATAGCTAGTAGCGCCCAAAGCGTGTGGGCCAGGCATCTGAAAGCCTTCAAACGCATCGGCTGAACTCGGCTGAGGCTCGACTCAAAACGCAAGGCCTTCACTCAACGACCGCCACTTTGCGGCACTTCAAATGCGGCGTTGCGCAAAAACCCCGAGGGCATCTGTAGAACAGAGGCGCTTTCCAACTGCCGATGGTCTGCCAGCAGTTCATCAAGCCTGGGATCCCGCAACACAGGCCCCTGCGGAGAGGAGACCAGAATCTGCTCGTTCCCGGCGTCGAAAGCCAGTTGTGGCGCGTCGGTCCGCGCCAAAGATCCAAAGGTACTGAAGGCGATGGCGCAAACAGCCGCGAACGAGGCGAAGCCCGCCACCATTTTCCAGCGAAAATTTCCATCATTGGCCGCAGAATACCTGTGCTCAAGCGCGGGCAGCGATTTTTCGTCCGACATAGGACGCGAAGGTACAACGGGATCACTGGCCATCGCGCTCCGATCGGCAAGGGACTCGGAGGCAATGCGTCGGCTCACCCTGTCAGCAAAAGCCAGATCGGCACCAAACGCGGCTGGTGCAGAAGATCGCAACACGTCGCCGATCAGATGGTAGGCATCCCACTCTGCAATCAAGGTCACGTCGTGCTGGCAAGCCTCAAGCGCAAGCGCGTAGTCGGCGTCGGCCAACTGACCGTCGGCAAGTGCCGAAAGCATTTCACGGGCTTGCGTGGTGGCATTAGAGTGTTTCATGGCGGGCATAAGAAGAATAATGGAAGTCTGACAATTAACAGGTCCTTGGCAAACCAGGCAGGCACGCACGGATGTCACCCAAACAACTCAGAACCAGCACATGGCAACAATTACCAGGCATGCTTTGACTACCACCGCTTGCCGGATTGGGTTTCCAGCAGGGGTTTCACTCGGGCCGAAATCGCCTCGCGCGCCCGGAAGATTCGAGACCGAACCGTGCCAATCGGACAATTCATCACTTCAGAAATTTCCTCGTAGCTCAGGCCTTCAATTTCCCTCAGGGCAATAGCCTGTCGCAACTCCTCGGGCAGAGCCTCCATCGCTGCATTCACCATGGCGGCTATTTCCTTGGTCGCGAGTAGCGCCTCGGGGGTTTCAACGCTTGTTAGTTCATTTTCCAGCGGGGAAGTTTCATCCTCGTCCCCCGATTTGAAGGAATTTTCGGAGACGGTAGGATCTCTTTTCAATTCCATCAGGGCTTTTTTTGCAGTATTGACCGCGATTCTGTACAGCCACGTGTAGAACTGGGCGTCACCCCGGAACTGGGCCAGTGCGCGGTAGGCGCGGATGAAAGTTTCCTGCGCAATGTCCTCGACCAGATCAACGTCACGTACCATACGGCCGATCAGCCGCTGGATACGGCGCTGGTACTTGATCACCAGAAGTTCGTAAGCTTTCTGATCACCCGCTACAGTCCGCTGCACAAGCACGGCGTCGCTATCGACAGGTTTGTCCGCCTGGCTCGGCGTGAGGTCAGCGCTCATGACCCTGTATGAATTGAATGTGGCGCTCCCGCATGGCTTGATACTGCCACAGCCACGGCACGATCAGGGGAAGGTTTTCGCCACGACCTCAACGGCGAGGCTTTGCCTGGGCAGTAAATCGCCCGGCGAAAATCCAGCCAGCGCTCGGGGCATGCCATTCGCTCCGCGCAAAACCACGACCGCGCCCCTGTCTCGCTCTCAAGCATCACAATGAGTCGTTTTTGAAAATCAGCGACGACTGACAGCGACTGCTGAGAGCTTTCCACCCCATCCTCGGCACTCTGCCAATGCCAGATTTCGCCATCCCAGCCGATCTGACCTCGAAGAGCGTTGCGCCAAGTGCCATACAGGGGCAGCCCGCCCACCAGCACCGCCGCACACCCGGACGCCATACGCCAATCCAGGCGAGAAGTTCCGGCAAACCAGATCGTCAGCAAACCCAACCCGGAAAGCCACAGGCCGAACAATAACCAGAACTGGAACGCCGAACGCCCGATAGGGTAAACAACCGGCGGAGCGCTATGCTTGGTCAAGATGGCAAGCGGTGCGACGGAGCGACGTTGCGAGCAGTCCAAGCCAGCACGGCTCAGGTGCGCTTGAAGACCAGCGTGCCATTGGTGCCGCCAAACCCAAAATTGTTCTTGACGGCAAAGTCGATGCGGGCGTCTCGCGCGGTGTTGGCGCAAAAATCAAGATCGCAGTCAGGATCCTGATTGAAGATGTTGATCGTCGGCGGTATTTTCTGGTGATGCAAGGCCAGTACCGTAAAAACTGATTCAATGCCGCCAGCACCGCCGAGCAGGTGACCGGTCATCGATTTCGTTGAGCTGATCGTCATCTTTTTGGCATGACTGCCGAACGCGGCCTTGATCGCATTGGTTTCATTGAGGTCACCAAGCGGCGTGGATGTTCCGTGAGCGTTGAGGTACTGGATCTGATCCGCATTCACCGAGGCATTTTTCAGGGCCATGTCCATCGATCGGCGTGGACCGTCCACGTCGGGCGCAGTCATGTGATGTGCGTCCCCGCTCATGCCGAAACCAGCCACTTCAGCATATATCTTCGCGCCGCGTGATTTTGCATGCTCGTACTCTTCCAAAACCAGCACGCCGGCACCCTCACCCAGCACAAACCCGTCCCGGTCCCGGTCCCAGGGGCGGGAGGCCGTTTTCGGATCGTCATTGCGCGTCGAAAGCGCACGCGCCGCAGCAAAGCCACCGACCCCCAGGGGCGAAACGGTTGCCTCGGCGCCTCCTGCGACCATGACATCGCAATCGCCATACGCAATCATGCGCGCCGAGATGCCAATGGCATGCAGACCCGTGGTACACGCCGTGACGACAGCAATATTGGGACCCTTGAAGCCGAACTTGATTGCAACATGACCAGAAATCATGTTGATGATCGAAGCAGGGACAAAAAATGGGGAAACGCGGCGGGGCCCGCGACTCACCAGTTCGGCATGCGTCTGCTCAATCATCGGCAACCCACCGATGCCAGAACCAATGTTGCAACCAATTCGGGTTGCCAACTCGTCGTGCAGGGCATCGCCCGTAGGCAATCCGCTGTCCACAACGGCCTGACAGGCCGCAGCCAAGCCCAGGTGGATAAACCTGTCCATGTGACGCGCTTCTTTGTCGGGGACGTAATCCCCAATATTGAAGCCCTTCACCTCCCCTGCGAACTTGCAGGCGAAGTTACCCGCGTCGAACTGCGTGATGGCATCGATACCGGACTTACCCGCCAGGACATTGGCCCAGGAGTCGGCAACAGTGTTGCCTACCGGACTGACGCAACCGAGACCTGTCACGACGACACGACGACTCATTGGATGATCCTGAATAAAGCCCGAAAGGGCCGGACGCCGCCTTTCAGGCTGGATGGTGACGAATGCAAAAGCGGGGAACCAGGTGCTTCAAGAAGGCATCAAGCCTTTTGATGGGTGTTGGCGTAGTCGATTGCGTTTTGAACCGTGGTGATTTTTTCGGCGTCTTCGTCGGGGATCTCAATCCCGAACTCGTCTTCCAGAGCCATCACGAGCTCAACAGTATCAAGGGAATCAGCGCCGAGGTCAGCCACAAAGGCTTTCTCATTGGTGACTTGACCTTCTTCGACGCCAAGTTGCTCGGCAATGATTTTCTTAACGCGTGCTTCGATATCGCTCATAGTTCCCTCTGAGGGTTGTAAATTAATCCGTGATTTTAGCGCCTTGGAAGCAGAGCTCCAGGCATCAGGCCGCACGGATAAGAAACCAGCCTTGAATATTTTTGTTTCACCACCGCCAGCAACGCCCACGGATGCACGCGTTCACGCGCAAACCGCCAAGGGTTGAACCCTCTGTTACATGAGCATTCCGCCATTGACGTGAATCTCCTGACCGGTAATGTACGCGGCTCGCGGGCTGGCAATGAAGGCCACCGCATGCGCGATGTCCTGGGGCTTGCCCAGATGACCGAGCGGAATTTGCACAAGAAGCGCTTTTTGCTGCGCCTCGGGCAAACCCGCCGTCATGTCGGTTTCAATAAATCCCGGCGCAATACAGTTGACGGTGATGTTGCGCGAACCCAGTTCGCGCGCCAGTGCGCGCGTCATGCCGGCAACGCCCGCCTTGGCCGCAGCGTAGTTGCTCTGGCCGGCGTTACCCGAGGCGCCGACGACCGAGGTAATGTTGATGATGCGGCCGTAGCGCTGCTTCATCATGCCGCGCATGACGAGGCGACTCATCCGGAAAACCGCACCGAGATTCGTGTCGAGTACCGCATCCCAGTCCTCATCCTTCATGCGCATGGCGAGCATGTCCCGCGTGATGCCGGCATTGTTGACCAGCACATGCAAGCCGCCGTGTACCTTGAGCATTTCTTCCACCAGAGCCTCGGCCGCAGCCGCGTCGTTGACGTCCAGTTTTTTCCCGCTGCACCCCGGAAATGCCGCAAGCGTGTGACCGATCTTGCTGGCGCCCTCCTCGCTCGTGGCGGTACCCGTCACCCGCAGCCCCTGCTGCGCCAGTTGCAGGGCGATGGCCGCACCAATCCCGCGCGACGCGCCGGTCACCAGCGCAACCTGACCTTCAAACTTCACGTCATTCATACCACTGCCTTTTGTACATCTGCCAAAGTGGCCGGATCGAACAGGGGCAACCCCGTCAACTCCGGATCGATTCTTTTGACGAGGCCGGCCAATACCCGGCCAGGCCCGGCTTCAACCAGCGTCGTGACACCGCGGGACTTGATGGCCTGCACACATTCCACCCAGCGCACGGGCCCGAACGCCTGCCGGTAAAGTGCGGCGCGAATCCGGTCGGCGGACGTCTCTACGGTCACATCGATATTGTTGATGACCGGGATCTGCGGGACGGAAAATTCGATAGCCGCCAGTCTCTCGCGCAGTTTTTCCGCCGCCGGTTTCATCAGGCTTGAATGGAACGGGGCGGAAACGGACAACGGCAGCGCTCGCTTGGCACCGTTGGCTTTCAACACCTCGCAAGCCTTGTCCACTGCAGCCTTGCTTCCCGCGATAACTGTTTGCAGCGGGTCGTTGAAATTGACAGCTTCAACCACTTCCAGGGTATCACCGCCAAAAGTACGCAGGGCTTCAGCGCAGCCGTCGATCACCTGGTC
>NCGI01000326.1 GCA_002256925.1 Polaromonas sp. 28-63-22 | reverse complement strand
CGCGGAAGAGACGCGGCATTTTTACGAAGATATTCTGGGTCTGCCGCTGTATCACATCATCCAGAGCGACTACGTGCCGAGCACGGGCGAATACTGCCCGTACACGCACTTTTTCTTTCGCCTGCAGGACGGCTCGTTCATCGCTTTTTTCGACCTCGGTGACGACGAGGCGGCGCTGCCTTCGCCCAACACGCCGTTGTGGGTCAACCATATTTCCTTTCGCGTGGACACCGTGGCCGACCTGGAGGCCATGAAAGCGCGCCTGCAGGCCGACGGCGTGGAAGTGCTCGGCGTGACCGACCATCACATCTTCAAAAGCATTTACTTTTTCGACCCGAATGGCGTGCGGCTGGAGTTGACCGCGCAGCTCGCCGACGAGGTGCAGATGCAGCGCGAAAGCACCACGGCCCATGCCCGGCTGGCGACGTGGAGCGCTCGCAAGGCCGAATGGCGCAAGGCGCGCGCTGCCGGCGGCGCGCCGAAGGCATTGAAGCCGCCACAAAACGACCGGCCCGAGGTGTCTGCCCGGCAGGCCGGATCGCGTTGACGCTGCCAGCTCGCTATGCTTTTAATAGCTGCTCGCGCAGGTAGTACCTTGGCTAGAGGCCTAAATGACTCATAAAACAGGCCCGACAAGCGATGCTGCCAGCGAAACGATGGCGCACGGCGCGTTCACCAACGGCTACGAGTTTTCGGCCGGCAGTGGCTACGCGCTGCCGCACTACCCGTTCGTCGAGCCGCCCGAACTGCGCACCGGTGAAGTCAAACGCCACGGCATCGTGATCGTCGGCGGCGGCATCACCGGCCTGACGCTGGCCTGCGCGCTGGCCCAGTACGGCGTCAAGGCCCTGCTGCTGGACGAGGACGACACGGTGGGGGTGAAAGGCGCGTCGTCGCGCGGGATTTGCTACGCGCAGAAAACACTGGAGATTTTCAGGCGCCTGGGCATCTACGGGCGCATCGCCCACAAAGGCGTGCAGTGGAGCGTGGGCCGCACCTTTGCCGGTGCCGACGAGGTGTATTCGTTTGACCTGCGCCAGCAGCAGACGCACTCGCTGAGCGTCGAGCCGCCGTTCATCAATATCCAGCAGTTCTACATCGAGGGTTATCTGGTCGAGCAACTGATGCAGGGCGACGCAGCCAACCACCCCATAGACCTGCGCTGGAAGCACCGTATCACCGGCTTTGCGCAAAATGAAGACTTCGCCACGCTGACCATCGAAACCCCTGCGGGATCGTATTCACTTGAAGCCGAACATGTCATCGATTGCAGCGGCTCGCACAGCCCGTTTCGCCGCTGGTGCCAGGCTTCTGTCACGGCGCAAAAAGGCGACGACCGCTGGTGCATTGCCGACGTGCGCTTCAGGCATCCGCCACCCGTCGAGCGCCACACCTGGATCGAGGCGCCGTTCAACGACGGCCGCGCCGTGTGGCAGCACCTGATGGCCGATGGCGTGTGGCGCATCGACTACCAGATGCTGCCCGACGCCGACCCCGCGGAAGTCAGCCGCGAAGACGTGGTGCGGGCGCGGCTCGATGCCCAGTTTGGCCGCCGGCTGACTGCTGAAGAATGCGAAATCGTCTGGGTGGGCCCCTACGCCTACCGCAGCGAGTGTCTCGACCAATTGCGGCATGGCCGCGTCTTTTTCGTCGGCGATTCGGCGCATGTCGTGAGCCCCTTCGGCGCACGCGGCGGCAATTCAGGCGTGCAGGACGCCGACAACCTGGCCTGGAAGCTGGCCGCCGTGGTGCAGGGGCGGGCTGGCCCGTCGTTGCTGGACAGTTATCACCAGGAACGCCACGAAGCCGCTGAGCAAAACGTGCGGGTGACCAACCGCACCGCCCGCTTCCTGCGCCCCCGTGACGGCGCCGAGCGGCTTTTTCGGACGGCCGCCCTTGGCCTGGCACGCAGGCACGCGTTCGCCCGGCAACTGGTCAACACCGGCCGCATGTCCACGCCCAACACCTACGCCCACTCGTCCGTGTGCGGTCCCTCGGGCGGACGCCGCCACCCAGAACGTGGCGTTCAACTGGACCGACGGCAGCGCCGGCGCGTTGATCGACCTGATGCACTGGGCGGGCGGACGGCTGCTGGTGCTGGTGTTTGGCGATCTCGGCGCACCGGCCATCCAGCGCCTGCGGGAGTTATCTGCCGGGGAAGACATACGCTGCGTGCAGGTGATTGCCCCGGGAGGCCATTCGGCGGTGCAGGAACACGTCATCGACACGCACGGTCATCTGCAGGCCAGCTGCCACGTCTTCGGCCACGCCTGGGCCGTGCTGCGGCCCGACGGCTATCTGGCAGCGAGCGGCGAGAGCATCGACGCGTCGCTGGCGCGGGCGGTTGCCACGGCCTTGGGCAAGGCACCCGAACGGCTGTTGAAGGCCGCCTGAAGGTGGCATGAAAGACGCATGAAAGCCCACCTGAACAACCCTCATTTCCAGGACGCTGACGCGTTTTACGAGCAGTTGCTCGACGCGCACCTGGGCCTCAGCCGGGACGCCTCCGAGCTGCTCAATGCGCGGCTGATTCT